>NZ_PYVV01000014.1:0-164610 GCF_003056325.1 Halomonas sp. BN3-1
CCGCCCTGGCGGGGTGACGCCGCCGATAGGGACGGTGCCGCCAGGCTTCCGGCCACCCACCGGGGTGACGCCGCCGATAGGGACGGTGCCGCCAGGCTTCCGGCCACCCACCGGGGTGACGCCGCCGGTAGGGACGGTGCCACCGAACTTCCGGCCGCCCACCGGAGTGACGCCGCCGATAGGTACGGTGCCTCCAGGCTTCAGGCCACCCACCGGGGTGACGCCGCCGATAGGGACGGTGCCTCCGGACTTCAGGCCGCCCACCGGGGTGACGCCGCCGATAGGTACGGTGCCACCGGACTTCAGACCACCCACCGGGGTAACGCCGCCGGTAGGCACGGTGCCTCCGGACTTCAGGCCACCCACCGGGGTGACGCCGCCGATAGGCACGGTGCCGCCAGGCTTCAGGCCACCCACCGGGGTGACGCCACCGATAGGCACGGTGCCACCGGACTTCAGGCCACCCACCGGGGTAACGCCGCCGATAGGTACGGTGCCACCGGACTTCAGACCGCCCACCGGAGTGACGCCGCCGGTGGGCACGGTGCCTCCGGGCTTCCGACCGCCGACCGGGGTAACGCCGCCGATAGGCACGGTGCCTCCGGGCTTCCGGCCGCCGACCGGGGTAACGCCGCCGGTAGGTACGGTGCCACCGGACTTCAGACCGCCGACCGGGGTAACGCCGCCGATAGGTACGGTGCCTCCGGGCTTCCGGCCGCCGACCGGGGTAACGCCGCCGGTAGGCACGGTGCCACCGGACTTCAGACCGCCGACCGGCGTAACGCCGCCGATAGGTACGGTGCCCGCCCCCGAGCGTCCGCCGGTGGGGGTGACGCCGGGGCGGCCCACCCTGGGGCAATGGAGCCTTCCTCCGAACGTTGCGCGGCCGGGCGAGGTAGCGCCCCCCATCGGTGTCGTGCCTCCGGATGTCAGGCCGCCTTCCGGGGTGACACCTCCCATCGGTGTCGTACCGCCTGAACAGCGTCCGCCGTCGGGTCTGACACCCTCTGTGCCATCGATACCCCAGGGCCAGATCGTTGGCCGTGTCGATGCGGCCGAGTGGTATGCCGGGCGGGTGCCGCTGCCGGCTAACCGCTGCATCGACCCTCGTCACGACCCCAGACTCGGGGGCGCGCCGCTGGCCGATGGTACCCTGCCGGTGGTGACCTGCCCCGAGAACCTGCTGCGCCAGCACGCCCAGGCAAGAACCCGGAACGCGCTGGAGGCCACCTTGATGGAACAGGTGCCGATCACCGCAGGGCGTCAGGGAGAGCCGGTCTCTCCCTGGAACACCTGGGTGGATGCTCGTTATACCGATATCTCCGATGACCGTGATGGCCAGGATCTGGATGGCGAGGCCCAGGTAGTGGCGGTGGGGGTCGACCGCTGGGTGTCGGAGCAGGCGGTGGCGGGTGTCAGTTTCAGTGTCGACTCGAGCCGCTCTGACAACTTTGGCGGCGCCTGGGACAGCGACAGCGATGGCTTCAGCATCTCGCCCTATGTTGCCTATCGACTGTCCGAGCGCTGGGCGTTGGACGCATCGCTGATCTGGCGCTGGGGTGACAATGACACCGAACTGGCGACCCTGGATGGCAGCTTCGACACCCGTAGCTTCGGCGGCGCGCTCAATGCCCACGGTCAGTACCGCTGGGGGGAGGCCCTGTTGCGTCCCACCGTCTCGCTGTTCTACTCCCGTGAGCGCAGCGACGACTATGACCTGGACGGCAAGATCCTGGGGATACCGGTGGAGGTGGAAGTGCCCGGTGACTCCTACAGCACTGGCGTCGCGTCGGTCAGTGGTGAGGTTAGCCGTATCTACCACACTGACCACGCGGGTCTGATCATGCCCTACGCCGAACTGGGGGTGGACTGGGCCTTCGAGCAGCCCAACGACGGGCGCTACCTCAACGAGGATCTGGAGTGGGAGGACCCTTCTGACCTGACGGGTACCCTGCGCACCGGCGCTCGCTGGTTTGTCGGCGAGGCCACCCTGCTCGAGGCCAGCGCCGGCTATCTCAGCATCGGCCATGATGACCTGGATATCTGGGAGGGGCGGTTGTATCTCTCCTACCGCTTCTGAGCGGGTGCGTCAGTCACGCTGCTGGCGGGAGATCAGCGCTACGTGATCGAGAAAGGCGCGAAACAGCTCGGCCTGACTCGAGACCTGCAGGCGCTGATAGACGTGCTTGCGGTGGACCTTGACGGTGCCGTCGCTGATGCCGAGCTCTCGCGCCGCCGACTTGGCCGAGTGGCCCGCCAGCAGCAGGCGCACGATATCCTGCTCGCGGCGGGTGAGCACCCCCTGGCCAAAGCTCGAGAAGGCGGCGTCGACGGGCTCGACTTCCTGGTGTTGCGGTTCGAAGGCACTGCGTTGCCAGCTCCAGAACCGCTGAAGCAGGGCTTCGACGATGGGCGTCAGGTGGCGTAGCGCCTGTACGGTGCGCCGAGTCACCGGTCGCGACTGGGTACGGAAGCCGAGGGACAGCACCATCACGGTGTCGTCGCTGACCCGTGCGAAGAGTCCGATCTCATCCTTGAGTCCCAGGCCGCGATAGTAGTGGTGGTAGTACTCGCTGCTCTCGAAACGGTCCGGCGCCAGATCGCGCAGTCGATGGGTTCCGCTATCCTGACCAGACTCGATGGCCTGGAACATCGGGTCGAGCAGGTAGACGCGACTCAGGTAAGGGTCGATGTCGCGCTGGCGGCGTTCGGGGGGATAGTTGTCATGGACCACTCGCGGACGGCCTCGGCCCTGGTAGGCATGCAGGATCAGGGTGTCCATGGGCACCAGCTCGGCGAGTGCCTGCTCCAGCTGTCGCGGAAGGTCGCTGCGATCGGCACCCTGAATCAGGCCAGCCAGTCGTTGGTGCCAGGCCTGGGCCGCGCTGGATGCCAGGTAGTCGATGGGAGTCATGAGGCTCGCTGGGTCGAAAGTCTGAAGCCCACACTGTATCACTTCGTTCTTGGTGTCAGTGGCCGTCCCGAGGGTCTGCCGGGCTCGGCGTGACGTGGCGCTGGGGCGAGTCGGGCTGCTATCTTGGACTCCTTTGCCAACGGGACGGCAGCATGAGCGTGAGCATGACGACTCCAAGGGGCGGCGACAGGGCGAGCCGTCGCGAGATCTTCGGCTGGGCGATGTTCGACTTCGCCAATCAGGCCTACACCCTGCTGATCATCACCGTGGTGTTCGGTGAACTCTTCACCACGGTGATCGTCGGCGACCGAGGCGACGACTTTCGCCTGGCCAACCTGCTGTGGAGCCTGGCGCTGGCGCTGAGCTTTCTGCTGGTGGTGGTGACCGGCCCGCTGTGTGGTGCGGTGATGGACTACCGCGCCGAAAAGAAGCGCTTCCTGTTTGCCAGCTATCTGGCCACCATCGCCACCACCGCCATGCTTTATTTCGTCGAGCCGGGCTACGTGGCGCTGGGCTTTGTGTTGATCATCCTGTCCAACTACGCCTACTCCATGGGTGAGTCCTTTATCGCGGCCTTTCTTCCGGGGCTTGGGCCGCCAGAGAAGCTTGGCGCCATCTCCGGTTTCGGCTGGGCGCTGGGCTACGTCGGCGGACTGGTGGCAGCGGGCTTCACCCTGGCCATACTGGGCGAGGCCACCGCGGATAACTTCGAGCGTATCCGTTGGGTCGGGCCCTTTGCCGCGGGTTTCTTCCTGTTGGCGGCGATACCAACCTTTGTCTGGCTCAAGGAGCGCGCCGAGCCGCAGCCCCATCGCCAGCCCTTCGCCCGCATCGCCTGGCAGCGGGTATCGACCACCCTGCACGAGCTGCGTCGGTTCCGTGACCTGGGTCTGTTTCTGACCTCGGTGCTGTTCTCCATGGCTGGTGTCTACATCATCATCGCCTTCGCCTTCATCTATGGCGCCCAGGTCATCGGCTGGCAGGAAAGCACCCGCAACCTGATGTTCATCATCGTCCAGATCACCGCCGCGGCAGGGGCACTCGGATTTGGCTTTATCCAGGACCGCATCGGTACCCTGGTGACCTATCTGATGACTCTGGTGCTGTGGGTGCTGGCGATCCTGGCCATCTGGGCCACCCCCGAGGTCACCGCCTGGCTAAACGCTACCTGGGGACTCGACTGGCAGGCCGAGCAACTGTTTCTGGTGGTCGGCTGTCTGGCGGGCCTTAGCCTCGGCTCCAGCCAGTCGGCCAGCCGGGTCCTGGTAGGCCTGTTCTCGCCCCGCCAGAAGGCGGCCGAGTTCTTCGGGTTCTGGGGGTTGGCCAACAAGCTGGCGGGGGTCATCGGTATCGTCGGCCTGGGACTGCTGCAGGCGGCGGTGGGGCTCAAGGCCTCGATCCTGTTGTGCGCCGCCTTCTTCATCATCGCCATCGTGATCTGCGCTGGCGTCAATCAGCGCCGTGGCCAGCGGGTGGCAGGGGAGTGGGAAGCCAGGCTGGACGATACGCACTGAATCAACTGGGCCGAGGGAACGCTATCGAGGACCTTGGCCCAGAGACCCGCACCGAGGACGTTTGAATGCTGCCGGACGCGCTGTTCGCACCCGATACCCTGATTCTGCTGTCGGCCATCTTCGTCCTGGCAGGACTGGTCAAGGGAGTGCTCGGCATGGGCATGCCCACGGTACTGCTGGCGCTGTTGACCGCGACCCTGGGGCTGCCTCTGGCCATGGCGCTGATGCTGGTGCCTACGGTGGTCACCAACGTCTGGCAGGCCCTGGTGGGAGGGCATCTGCTGACGCTATGCCGTCGGCTCTGGTTGTTTCTGCTGGCGGCGGTGCTGGCGGTCTGGCCGGGGGTATGGGTGCTGGCCAGCGTCGAGGCTCACTGGCTGTCGTTGTTGCTGGGGCTGTTGCTGATGCTCTACGCACTGATGAATCTGAGCGGGCGACGGCTGCGCTTCTCGGGAAGCCCGGTCCAGGCCGGCGCCGTCGGCGCGATGAATGGCGTCCTGACCGGGCTGACAGGCTCCAGCGTCTTCCCCGGGGTGCCCTTTCTGCAGGCCATCGGTTTGTCACGGGACGCCCTGGTTCAGGCCATGGGGCTGTTGTTCAGCCTGTCGACCCTGAGCCTGGCGCTGGCACTCGGTGAGAGGGACTTGCTCTCCACCGACCTGCTGCTGGCGTCGAGCCTGGCGCTGCTGCCGGCGAGTCTCGGCATGTGGTGGGGCGCCTGGCTCAGACGCCGGCTATCCGAGGCGCGCTTTCGCCAGGTGTTTCTGCTTGGTCTGCTGGCCATGGGCGGCTACCTGGTGACGCGTTCGCTGCTTGCGGCTTGAGCAACGACCCGGGCTACCCGAGCTTCATCGAGAGCTGCATTGGGCCGTTGCAGGCGCCGTCAGGGGTTGCCGGTGCGCCCCAGGGTTCGTTACTTCGGACGTTCCAGTGAGAACAGGTCGGTGCAGCGCGCATAGTCGCTGCCGGCCATGCGCCCGATCGGGGCCAGGGCGTCGCAGCTGACGTGTCGACCGTTCCACACCCGGGGATCGGCGTGGATGACGGTCACCTCGGCCAGTACCAGATTGCCTGACAGCGGACGGTCGCCGAAGTGCAGGATATCGTGAAGGCGACAGCCGAAGGCAACCGGTGCCTCCTGAATACGCGGTACCCGCAGGTCTCCCAGGCTGGCCTTGGTCAACCCGGCATGGTCGAACTCGTCTCCCTCGGGCGGCAGGCTTGCGCTGGTGGCGTTGAGCGCCTCGGCCAGCGCCTCACCACCGATATGCACGATGCACTCGCCGACCTGCTTGAGGTTGGCGATGGTGTCCTTGGTGGCGCCTTCGCCGTTGAGCAATGGAGAAAACGCCAGCACGGGGGGATCGACGCTGGCCACATTGAAAAACGAGAAGGGCGCCAGATTGGCGTGACCGCTCTCGCTCAGGGTCGACACCCAGGCGATGGGACGCGGAGCGATGGCTCCGGAGAACAGTCGATAGATCAGGCCGGCGTCCAGCTCGCTGACCTTGAGGGTGGCGTCGTCGCTCACTGTCGAACTCCTTGTGTTCATTGTCGTTGCAACAGCACCCGTTGTGATGGTGCCAGTTGGCGTGGGGCGGTCCAGGCGCTATCCCAGCACGCTGAGCTCGACAGGTCCAGCCTTGGCGGAGCTGCGTGATCGAGGCCAACGCCTCGGTCCTGGAAAGGCGCCAGGGCCGCCAACCAGGCCCCGGTGCCTGGTCGGCGACGGCGAGCGTTCAGGGGAGTGGCGACTCGAGGAAGTCTCGCAACTGTGTTGCGGCCTGCTGGATGTTCACCACGCCGTCGATGTGGCCGCGGTCACCCTCCAGGGCCTCGAGGGTCACCGGGGTGCCGTCGGCCTCGATCAGTGCGGCGGTCTCGCGAACCTTCTGGGGCGAGAACACCAGGTCGTCTTCGCTATAGAGCATCAGGGTCGGGGCCTCGATGGCGGCCAGGCCCGCCTCCAGGCTGTCGCCATGGCCGGTCATGAAGGCCTGGTTGGCCTTGACCAGGTACAGCAGGTGATTGGCGTCGGCGGTAGCAGCCCGCTGTTCGGCGACGCTGTTCAGGGTCGCCTCGACCTCGTACTGGGCTTCCAGTGAACTCATCGGTGAGGTGTCGGCGTCGGCCCAGTCGCGGTCGAAGGTGGCGTCCGCCCAGCGCCAGTGGTTGGCCTGCAGGGTGATCAGCTTCAACGACTCGCGCAGACCGTCGAGCGGCGGCGTCTGCCCGTAGTAGTCGCCCCCACGCCAGTGGGGGTCCAGCGTGATGGGGGCGGCCCAGGCGTCCAGGCTGGCGATCAGCCAGGGATCGGCCACCCCCGCACCGATCACCGGAATCAGGCGTTCGACCCGCTCGGGATAGGCGCTGGCCCACTCGTAAGCCTGCAGCGCTCCCATGGAGGCCCCCATCACCGCGTGCAAGCGCTGGATACCGAGATCATCCAGCAGGGCCTTCTGCACATTGACGAAGTCGCGAATGGTCACCAACGGGAAGTCGGTGCCCCAGGGCTCGCCGGTGTCGGGGTTGTGACTGGCAAGGCCGGTGGTGGTGACTCTGGGGTCGCCGGCGTTGAGGTTGACCAGGGTGTCCGACGACACGACGTAATAGCGGTCGGTGTCGAGCGGCTTGCCGGGGCCGATGATGGCATCCCAGTAGCCCGGGGTCTCTTCACCGTCATAGCGGCCGGCGGCGTGACTGGTGCCGGAGAAGAAGTGGGTGATCAGGATGGCGTTATCGCCTGCCTCGTTGAGCTCGCCATAGGCCTCCCAGCCGACTCTGACCGGGGCGATGGTGTCACCGCCGACGGTGGTGTAGCTTGGCATCTCGAAGATCTGTTTGGTGACATTGTCCAGGCCGGTGGACGACGCCTCGTCATGGTTGTCGGCGCTGGCCAGTGCCGGCGAGGCGATAAGCCAGACCGAGGTGACGAGGAGGCCAAGGGCGATGGCGGCGCCAGGCTGGCGCCGGTCATGGAGAGCGGACGCATAAACTGTCATCATGAACCTTCCCTGGTGGTGGTCGGCGCGGACGATGCCGCGTACAGACACCAGTACAGCGTTCACCTGGCGCCTTCGCCATGCTGCCTTCGTCGTCCCGGCGCGAGGAGGACGAAACCGCCCGTGAGGAGAAACCGATGACCCAGCGACAGGGGACACGTGGCCCCGGGCTCGCCATGATGCTGTTGTTCTGGGTGCTGTTCATGGGGCTCGGTGGCTGGTGGGCAACGTCCTGGCTGGAGCAGCGCCTGAACCCCAATGCCAACCTGAATCAGGTGGCCGAGGGCGAGCCGTTGAGGCTCAAGCGCGGACCTGGCGGACACTTTGTCGCGCCCGGCAGCATCAATGGCACGCCGGTGACCTTCCTTGTCGACACCGGCGCTACCCGTGTCGCTCTGCCGGGAGATCTGGCGGCAAGACTGTCGTTGCCGGACCTTGGCAGCGCCTGGTTTCATACCGCCAATGGTCGGGCACAAGGCACCCTGACACGCCTGGACAGCGTTACCCTAGGCGGCCTGTCGGCGACTCGGGTCGATGGCTCCATCAGCCCGGGCATGGAAGGTGAGACGGTGCTGCTGGGCATGAGCTTTCTCGGACGCTTCGACATTGCCATCCGTGGCGATATCCTGGAATTGCAGGCGCGCGGCTCCTCGTCACCGAGAGCCGACGCCGCTCCACACAAGGAGATTCAACCATGACCGCGCTCTCTCGATTGCGGCTGAAGTGGCCCATCCTCCAGGCTCCCATGGCCGGCGCCCAGGACGAGACACTGGCGCTTGCGGTCACCGCAGCCGGAGGTCTGGGAGGCCTGCCTGCCGGCATGCTGGCCCTCGAGGCGCTGGATCAGGCCCTTGCAGCGGTGGAAGGACAAGGCCCGGTCAACGTCAACTTCTTCAGCCATGTGTCGCCCGAGCCTCAACCGAGTCGACTGGAGAAGTGGCGAGCTTTGCTGGCCCCTTACCATGAAGAGTTGGGAATCGCGCCGCCACCTCCAAGTGACACGCCTACCAGACGTCCGTTCGACAGCGATGCCTGTGCCATCGTCGAGCGCCACCGTCCCGCCGTGGTGAGCTTTCATTTCGGTCTACCTGAGGCACAACTGGTCGAGCGGGTGAAGGCCTGCGGTGCGCTGGTGCTGTCTACCGCCACCACGGTGGATGAGGCCCGGTGGCTGGAAGCCCATGGCGCCGACGTGGTGATCGCCCAGGGCCTTGAAGCAGGCGGTCACCGGGGACATTTCTTGAGTGACGACCTGAGTCTTCAGTTGCCGCTGGCGTCATTGCTGCCCCGGGTGGTCGAGGCTATCTCGTTGCCGGTGGTGGCGACCGGAGGCATCGGCGACCCCCAGGGGGTCCGGCAGGCACTGGACCTGGGCGCCCAGGCGGTCCAGATCGGTACCGCACTGCTGTGCTGCCCCGAGGCCTCGGTGAGGGCCGTCCACCGCAGGGCGCTGCTGGATGATGAAGCCTCCACCGACATCACCAATGTCTTCTCCGGTCGGCCCGCCCGCGGGATCGTCAATCGTGCCATGCGCGAGCTGGGGCCGCTGTCGGATGAGGTACCCGACTTTCCGCTGGCTGCCAGCGCCCTGTGCGAGCTGCGCGCGGCCCACGAGTCCCGTTGCAGCGGTGACTTTTCTCCGCTGTGGGCGGGCCAGAATCGACGCCACTGTCGTGAGGTACCGGTGGCCGAGCAACTCCAGTGGCTGGCAGGAGAACTCGAGGAGCAATGAGGGGCACGTCGTCCTGTGCGCTCGCAACGCCAACCTGGCGACAAGCGCAGATTGCGGTTCCTGGGGGCAGGTCAGGGTCGCGAGGCAGCGCTAGCGCTTCGGAAATCACGCGGCGCTTTTGCATAACATGCGGCTTCGCTCTGGCATAAAAAAGCCGCGGCACTCGGCGATGAGTGGCCGCGGCTTCTGCTGATATCGGTTGATTATTGCTTTACCGATGTATTACCGCCTTGTGGCGGGGCGAACGACATCGCCGAGCATGCTTTCGGTCTGTCGATCAGCACTCGCCTTCGGCGCACTTCTCGGTCTCGGCCAGGTCCGCGGCGTAGATGATGACGTCACCGTCTGTCTCATTCTTCCACCAGTGCCAGATCTCGTTGAACTCGGCGATGATCGACGGCGCCTTGTGAACGCGCGGCTGCTCATGCTTGGAGTTGTACTCGACGATCTCGCCCTGAAACACGAACAGGATAGCCGGGCGGTTCTCGTGGGAGTGGTAAGGCACGATGCCACCTGGTGCCACGTCGACGCGGCGGAAGCGCAGGTGACGTTGCTCCAGCGGTGCAGCGCCTGCCGGCAGCTTGACGTCCGCAAGGTCGATGTAGGCCAGTGTGGTATCGACCTCGTCAACGGGTTCCATCGGCGGATTTTTCTGATGTTCAAACATGGCGTAATTCCTTCTTGCGCAGCGTTGGGTTTGGTGGGGCGTGTATCACCGTGGTGATCTTCAGGTGTCGGGGTAGATGTCTTTGACGGCCAGCACCGCATTGATGGTGACCGGGAAGCCGGCATAGGGCGCCAGCTGCATGAACAGTTCGACCAGCTCGTCACGGGTGAAGCCCAGTGAGCGTGCGATGCCGATATGGATGCGTAGCTGATTCTCGTGGCCTCCACAGGCCAGTGCCGAGAGCGTGGCGCTCTGGCGCAGCTTGGGGTCCAGGCCATCACGACCGTACATTTCGCCAAAGGGAAATTCGGCGACCAGGCGCATCAGGTCGGGGGCGAAGTCACCGAGCTTTTCCTCCAACGCTTGTGCGGCGGCGGGATTGTGCTTGCGGAAGAAGGCGAGTCCCTTCTCCATGTTGGGTGAAACGGCGGTGGAACTCATTTTCCAGCATCCTCATGGCGACGATAGTGGTCGGGTAATCGCATTCCGTGTCGGCCTTTCCGTAATCGGCGGCAGCAGGAAGACAAGCCATTTCTTTGCCGCTACCAATTTCTATGTCGTTTGAAACATACGACTGTTTTATCTTGCTGAGTCATCACTTCGCGTCGGACTGACCCGTTTGCTCAGCTTGGTCGGTGCCGGGCCTGCAACCTTACCGGCACCGCTATGCCATAACGCCTATCGGGATCCGTTGCCGATCAGTGGGTGCCCTCGAACATGGCTCTCAGGTCGACGCTGTCCTGCTTGCCGATGTCGTCGTAGTGTTGCTCGATCCAGTCCTGGGCGCGTTTGCGGCCGAGATCTCGCAGATGGCACAGGAAGTCCCACTCGGCGT
Organism: Halomonas sp. BN3-1; assembly: GCF_003056325.1. Taxonomy (NCBI): domain Bacteria; kingdom Pseudomonadati; phylum Pseudomonadota; class Gammaproteobacteria; order Oceanospirillales; family Halomonadaceae; genus Halomonas; species Halomonas sp. BN3-1. The sequence goes on from NZ_PYVV01000014.1 coordinate 10,665, forward strand.
TGAGCTTCGATGAGGCCCCGAGGGGTTTCAGCAGGTCCTGGCTATCGATGATATGGACCAGCATGTCGCGATAGTTCTTGGGGTCGAGGTGGCCTTCGTGGATCAGTCGCTTGACGAAGGCGAGGGCCCTCAACTCCTTGAGCAGACTGGCATTGAAGGTGATCTCGTTGGTGCGATTGAGGATCTCCTGGGCGCTGGTCGGCGACCCCTCACGCTCCACCGGATTGACCTGGACGATCAGAATGTCCCGGGACTCGGTGGTGTGATAGAAGGGAAACAGCGGAGGATTGCCGGAATAGCCGCCGTCCCAGTAGGGCACCCCGTCGACTTCGACCGCTTCGAACAGGAAGGGCAGGCAGGCCGACGCCATCACCATGTCGGGGGTGAGTTCGGCGCGATCGAAGATCTTGACGCGCCCGGTCTCGGCGTTGGTCGCGGCCACGAAGACCTTCATCTGGTCGCAGCCACACACATTGTCGAAGTCGACCTGCTCGACGATGATGTCCCGCAGGGGGTTGTACTTCATGGGGTTGAACTGGCTCGGCGAGAAGAATCGCGTCATCAGGTCGAAGTAGACGTGGCCCGGCGAGTAGTCGAGGCTCCAGTTTCCGCTAAGACGATCCCAGGGGGTGCGCTGCAGAATGCTGAAGCGCGCCGACTGAGACACGGCACGCCAGAACGTTTCCAGTTTTTCGCGCCCAGCCTCTCGCCCGCCCTGGACCAGACCATCGGCCAGAACGACAGCGTTCATGGCGCCAGCGGAGGTGCCGGAAATGGCCTCGATCTCGATGCATGGGTCGTCGAGCAGGGCATCGAGGACCCCCCAGGTAAAGGCGCCGTGAGCGCCTCCACCCTGAAGTGCCAGACTTATTTTCTTGGGTGGCTTGGCCATCAAGCTCTCCTGTCATCTTGGTGCGGTCGTCCGTGAGGCCGTCTTCCCTTGCCGGGAAAAGTGCGGCAGCAGCGGCGTCGGCGGCAGGTTCGCCGCATGCTTCACCCTGTCGAACGGTGCTTCAGTGTGCTGTCCAGCCGCCATCGACCGGCAGGGCGATTCCCGTCATGGAGGCGGCGCCGTCCGAACACAGGAACAGCGCCGTGGCCGCCAGTTGTTCGGTGGTGACAAATTGGCGGGTCGGCTGGTTGGCGAGCAAGACGTCGCGAATGACCGAGTCCTCGGAGATACCGCGTGCCTTGGCGGTGTCGGGAATCTGCTTCTCGACCAGAGGCGTCAGCACGTATCCCGGGCAGATGGCATTGACGGTGATGCCGTGTTCGGCGACTTCCAGCGCCACGGTCTTGGTCAGTCCCAGAACGCCGTGCTTTGCGGCCACATAGGCCGACTTGAAAGGCGATGCCACCAGAGCATGGGCGGACGCGATGTTGATCACTCGCCCCCAGCCACGTGCCTTCATGCCAGGCAAGGCGGCCTTGGTCAGGTGGAAAGCGGAATTCATGTTGATGGCGATGATCGCGTTCCACTTGTCCTCGGGGAACTCGTCCACCGGTGCCACGTGCTGAATACCGGCGTTGTTGACGATGATGTCCACGCTGCCGAATTCTGCCTCGGCCCGCTTGTGCATGGCGCTGATCTCGCCGGGGTCCATCATGTTGGCGTTGTCATAGACGACCTTGACGCCGTGCTTTTCGAGACTGGCGCGAGTGGCCTCCACGTCCGCGGCGGCCTCGATACCGTTGATGACCAGGTTGATGCCCGCCTTGGCGAAGCCTTCGGCGATACCGAGACCGATACCGCTGGTGGAGCCGGTGATGATGGCGGTCTTCTGCTGGGGCATGGATCACTTCCTCTAGAGACGAGATCGCCGGTGCTGGCCGGCAGGAACTTGCAGCGTGTTCATGGCTTGACCGATAGGTCGCTTCACTGGCCTCGCTTCGTCGACGAGCTTTTTCGATGGCTTCATCGTCGGGCTGTATCGACGAGCTTTGTCGATGCCGTCATCGACATCGACCAGCCCCACAGAGCTCGACGTGTTTCACCGAGTCCGATCAGGCGACAGGCCGGCAGCAGGCTCGTTAGTCATGGCCTTGTTCGACAGTGTCACCAGCATAGACTGGCATGCAAGATTCGGCTTTTGCTGAAATGGCTTTATCCACATAATGCTCATCAATGCTTAGCAGCAAAGCCGTTTGCCGCCTGACGAATACCCGGGCGCGCGTCGGTAACTTCCTTGGGAGCGCAGCGAACCACTGGTAAAATGCCTGCATGAATCCCAAGTCGCCCACGCTACCCGCCGACCTGCGCGACGATCCTCTCTACTATCTGCGTCACTTTCAGTTTGTGCTCGACTGGGTGATGGCACGCCACGCCGACCTGCTGGCAGAGCCAGAACAGCGCTTTATCATGGCCTTCGGCGAGCTGCCGGAGGCAGCCCAGGCGTTGCTGGTACGCATGGTCTCGCGCAAGGGTGAGCTGTTTCGCACAAGTCGCCTGGTCTACACCGAGGTCGATGATCTCGAGCAGGCGCTGAGCCGACTGGCGGCGGCGCAGCTGGTGGAGCTTGATCCCGTGCTGAGTCTCGATGACCTGCTTGCACAGTTGCGCCTGCCCGAGGCTCGACGGGTCTTCGCCGAAACTGTGTCCGCTTGCGGTCTGCCCACCTCGGTCTCCAAGTCGCGTCTGTGCGAGGCGCTGGACGGCCAGTTCACGCCGCGGCGCTGGAGCGTCTGGTGGCCTGAGTCCGACGACACCCTGGTGCGGGTCTCGGTAATGTCGGAGTGTGATCGACTGCGCCTGATGTTCTTCGGCAATCTGCGCCAGAGCTGGTCCGATTTCGTGATGGCCGAGCTTGGCCATATGCGCTATGAACGGGTGAGTTTCGATCCCGCGTCGCGGGGGTTTCAGCAGCGTCAGGAGGTGGATGCCTATCTCTGCCTGCATCGGCTGCGAGAGCGATTCGACGACGGCGAAGCCGTGGCTGATATCTGGTCGGCAGTACCAAGGCTGCCCGACGACAACCCCTGGCTCGCGGCACGGCGGTCTCGCCTGCTGCTGCGTCTGGGCCAGCAGGCCCAGCGAGAGGGGCAGGTGGCGCTGGCGCTGGAGATCTTCTCCTTTGCTGGCCCGGGCGAAGCGCGGGTGCGTCGACTGCGCCTGCTGGAGCGAGAGGGCGAGCATCACCAGGCGTTGACGCTGGCGACCCAGGCGCTTGAGGCACCGCTGGACGACGCCGAGCGCCAGGCGCTTGCCCGGCTGGTGCCGCGATTGCAGCGCCGCCTGGGTCTGCCGGTGCTCAAGCCGGCAGCACAGGCGCCGCCGAAGAGCTGGAGCCTGAGCTTGCCGCCACAATCGCTGGCGGTCAGTGGCTCGGTGGAGCTGGCGCTGCGTGATCACCTGGCCCGGGATGAGGCCCCAGCCTTCTACGTCGAGAATCACCTCTTCGGCGGGCTCTTCGGGCTGCTCTGCTGGGACGTCATCTTCGCCCCCTTGCCGGGAGCCTTCTTTCATCCCTTCCATCGCGGGCCGGCGGATCTGTATCGGCCAGACTTCGTATCGCGGCGGCGTGATCGCTTCGATGCCTGCCTGGAGGCGCTGGCGAGCGGCGACTACCGCGAGCGTATCAGGGCCAGCTGGCGCGACAAGCAGGGGCTGGCCAACCCCTTCGTCTACTGGGAAGTGCTCGACGAAGCCTTGCTGGAACTGGCACTTCACTGTATTGCGCCTGAACACCTGGCGGTGCTGTTCGAGCGCCTTCTCGAGGATCTCAAGGCCAACCGATCGGGCTGGCCGGACCTGATCCAGTTCTTTCCCGATGCTGGGCAGGGCCAGCCCCGCTATCGTCTGATCGAGGTCAAGGCGCCAGGAGACCGGCTGCAGGACAACCAGCGACGTTGGCTTCAGCACTTCCAGTGCCACGGCATTCCGGTGTCGGTGTGCCACGTGAGGTGGTCCGATGGCTGAGGGATCTTCAACGTCTGACGATGCCGAGACAGCTACCTCGGACACGGCCGAGTCGGTCTCTCTCAGCGTCGGCGTGCGTGAACTGTGCGAGTTCACCGGTAGACGCGGTGATCTGGATCACCGCTTCACCCCGGCCCCCAGCTCGCGGGAAGGGATAGAGGGCCATGCCCGCGTCGTGGCCCGACGTGGCGAAGACTACCGCAGTGAGGTGATGGTGGTCGCCACCCTCGAGGGACTCAAGGTCCAGGGGCGCATCGACGGTGTGGCCGAGAACGGTGGGCGACTCGAAGAGATCAAGACCCACCGGGGACGCCTGGAGCGCATGGCCGACAATCAGCGCGCGTTGCACTGGGCCCAGGTGCGGGCCTACGGCGCACTTTGGTGCCGCCAGCAGGGGCGCGAGCGGATTACCCTGGCGCTGGTCTATCTGGATCTGGTCAGCGGTCGCGAGACTTGCCTGAGCGTCGAGGCCGAGGCCGCCACGCTGTGGCAGGAGCTTGAGTCGGCCTGTCGCGCCTATCGAGCCTGGGCGCTGGCCGAGGCCTCACATCGCCGGCGGAGAGATGAAGCGCTGGACCGTCTGACGTTTCCCTACCCGGCGTTCAGGCCTGGGCAGCGCGAGATGGCCGAGACCACCTACAAGGCCGTCGCCACTGGCCGGGATCTGCTGATCGAGGCGCCGACTGGCATCGGCAAGACGCTGGGGAGCCTGTTCCCGCTGCTCAAGGCGATGCCCCGCCAGGCGCTGGACCGCGCCGCCTTTCTGACCATGAAGACCACCGGCCGACAGCTGGCGCTGGCGGCACTTGCGCAGCTCGACCCTGGCCCACTGCGCAAGCTGCGCACGCTGGAGCTGATCGCTCGGGACAAGGCCTGCGAGCATCCGCAACTGGCCTGCCACGGAGATAGCTGTCCTCTGGCTGAGGGCTTCTACGACCGACTGCCGGAGGCGAGGCAGGCGGCAGTGGAGCAGGGCTGGCTAGATCGTGACGGACTCAGGCAGGTGGCGCTTGAGCATCGCGTCTGCCCCTACTACCTGGGCCAGGAGATGGCTCGCTGGTGCGATCTGGTGGTCGGCGACGTCAATCACTATTTCGACTCGAGCGCGCTGTTGCACGGCTTGGCCCAGGCGCGACAGTGGCGCCTGGGTGTGCTGGTGGACGAAGCCCACAACCTGATCGAGCGTGCCCGTGGCATGTACTCGGCGAGCCTCGACCAGCGCCGTCTTGCTCGTTTGCAAAAGGAGGCGCCGGGGGCGCTGCGCCAGCCTCTGGCCAGGGTGATCAAGCAGTGGCAGGCACTTGTGCGTCAGCACGGCGGAGAGGACCCGGGCAGTCGCGAAGCGCCACGCTGGTTTGCCCTCGACGCCTTGCCGGCGGAGTTGATCGGCTCCCTTCAGGGGCTCTGTGGTGCCATCGGCGACCACCTGGGCGAACATCCGGAGGACACCCAGCCGGCGCTGACCGACTGCCTGTTCGAGGCGTTGGCCTTCGTTCGGCTGGCGGAGCGTTTCGGTGATCATTCGCTGTGCGAGCTCACCCGTCACGGGCGCGGGCGGGCACGACTGGCCATCGTCAACCAGGTGCCCGCCGACTTCCTGCGGCCCCGTTTCGCCGCGGCTCACGCAAGCGTGCTGTTTTCCGCGACCCTGGCGCCACCACGCTATCAGATCGACCTGCTGGGGCTAGCCGAGGACACGGTATGGTCCGAGGTCGCGTCGCCTTTTGTCGCCGAGCAGCTCGAGGTGCGGGTGTGCGCGCAGCTGTCTACCCGCTACCGCGATCGGAAGCGATCCCTGCCGGGAATACTCGACGTCATGAGCGAGCAGTACCGTCGACGTCCCGGCCACTATCTGGCGTTCTTCTCGAGCTTCGCCTACTTGGAGCAGGTGCGAGAAGCCCTGGCCGAGGCCCATCCCGACATTCCTCAGCGCACTCAGCGACGCGCCATGAGCGAGGCGGAGCGAGAGGCCTTTCTGGAGGATTTTGTGCCAGGGGGCGAGGGGATCGCCTTCGCGGTACTCGGAGGCGCCTTCGCCGAAGGCGTCGACCTGCCCGGCGAGCGTTTGATCGGTGCCTTTGTCGCCACCCTGGGACTTCCCCCCAGCGATGCCCGCCAGGAGGCGCTGAAGACACGCCTCGAGCAACGCTTCGGTCGCGGTGACGACTACGCCTATCGTATCCCCGGGCTGATCAAGGTGGTCCAGGCGGCCGGGCGGGTCATTCGCGGGCCCCAGGATACCGGCACCCTGGTATTGCTGGACGATCGCTTCGCCAGACCTGAGGTGCAGGCGAGGCTGCCCCGCTGGTGGGAAACGGCCCGGCGCTGACGTCGTCCCTGTGTCTGACCTGTCGCTGCCCTTGTCCGTTCTCTGTCCTTGCCAGGGCAGACTGGCCGTCGACGTGGCCGGCGAATGGCTGGGCAAGCGATTTCTGGCACAAGGGCTGGAGGTTCTGACACAAGCGCCGGAGGTCAGGACTCGTTGGCCGAGCGCTTGGTGTCGTCGCCATCCGAGGCTTGGCGCCGGGGAATTTCCTCGACCCGGGTCAGGATGTCCTCGTCGGCCTCGAATAGAGTCTCGAGCTCCTTGGCCGCCTGTCGCACGGTCTGCATCTGCTTCTTCTCGTTGCCGAAGACCTCGAGCTGACGCCGCAGGGTCTCCTCGTCGTGGGGGCGGAAGGTGTCGATGGTGTGCTGGGCCTGGTCGCGGGGCACACCGAGCCCGATCAGCACCTCACGGGTCATTTCCAGGCTCGCCGGCAGCAGCTCACGAAGGATAAAGCCAACCTTGGCACGCATCAGCAGTTGGGCATGGTGACGATCTCGGGCACGTGCATAGATCTTGAGGTGGGGGAAGCGCTTGCTGGCGCGATGGATGATGCGCATCGAGATATCCGGATCGCCGACCGCGACCACCAGCACCTGGGCATGACGCGCGCCGGCGGCATCCAGCAGGTCCAGTCGGGTAGCGTCGCCGTAGTACACCTTGTTGCCGTAGCGACGCACGAAGTCGACGTGGTCGGCATTGATGTCGAGGACGGTGTAGGGGATCTCGAGCCCTTGAAGCGCACGCCCCATGATCTGACCGAAGCGACCGAAGCCGACCAGAATGATGCGTGGCGAATCATCGTCCATGGCATCGAAGTCACGCTTGGGCCGAGGCTTCTTGAACAATGGCCGCACCAGCCGTTCGTGGCCCAGAAACAGGATCGGGGTGGCGGCCATGGACAGCGACACTACCAGCACCAGAACGTGCACGAGGTCCTGCGCCAGCAAGGCGGCGGAACCCGCGGCGGTCAACAGCACGAAGGCGAATTCTCCGCCCTGTGACAACAGCACGCCGAGGGTGGTGGTCTCGCGCCAGCCGCAGCGGTAGACCCGAGCGGCGATCATCAGGCTGGCGCCCTTGGCCAGCAGCAGCAGTGCGGTCAGCCCCAGCACCAGCCCAGGGGACTGTGCCAGCAGGCCGACCTTGGCGGTCATGCCCACCGCCATGAAGAATAGCCCCAGCAGCAGACCGCGAAACGGTTCGATGTCGGCCTCGATGCTGTGGCGATACTCGGAATCGGCCAGCAGGATACCGGCGATAAAGGCGCCAAGTGCCATGGACAGTCCGGCAAGCTCCATCAGCAGGGCGGCACCGATCAGTACCAGCAACGACATGCCGGCGAACACTTCGCGGCTGTCGGTGGCCGCGGCCAGGCGGAACAGCGGCGGCAGCAGCTTGCGCCCGCCAAAGATCAGACCGGTGAACGCGACGACGGCGATGGCGACTTCCTTGAGCACCGCAGTCATGCCGCCGCTGACCAGCGAGTCGGCGGCAAGGATCGGAATCACCGCCAGTACCGGAATGGCCGCCATGTCCTGGAACAGCAGCAGCGCAAAGGCATGGCGTCCGTGGCGGCTGTTGAGTTCCTGGCGCTCGCCCAGCAGGTGCAGTACCAGCGGCGTAGAGCAAAGCCCCAGACTGAAGCCCACCACCGCCGCCGCCACCGGCGGAAGGCCCAGTGCCAGGGCGGTCAGCCCCAGCACCAGGGTTGTGATGGCCACCTGCAGGCTGCCAAAGCCGAACACCGCCTTGCGCATCAGCTTGAGCCGCGCCGGTTTCAGCTCCAGGCCGATGACGAACAGCAGAAAGACGATACCGACCTGCGAAAACTGCAGTACCCCTTCGGCGTCCGGTACCAGGCCGAGGGCCGAGGGACCGATCAGCACGCCGGCGATCAGGTAGCCGAGCACTTCCCCCAGGCCAAGGCGTTTGATGATCGGGACCACCAGCACCGCCGCAGTGAGAAAGATCAAGACGTTGAGAAGCAGCGCGGTGGCCAAGGTCGGGTCTCCAGGGCGGCTCGTGGGTGGGCCCCATAGCATACCTGATGTCACCGGCATGCATGTTATGCCGATGGCAGCGTGGGCTCTGTTGCAGGAGGGCTCTGTTACAGGGCTCTGATGCAGGGCTCTGAGGCGGAGCTTTGCTGCGGTGTGCTGGTGCCGGGGGCTGGTTCGCGGTGCTGGACAGCCCCCGGCGTCACGCCACCTTTAGCGCCGTGGGCCGCAGCGGGGGCTTCTGCTCATTCGGACGAGAGGCTGTCCTCACCGAGGGCGACATAGCCTGGCAGTGCCTGGATACGCTGGATCCAGGCACGAATGCCGGGAAAGGCGCCGAGATCGAAGCCGCCCTCGTGGGCCACATGGGTGTAGGCGTAGAGCGAGATGTCGGCGATGGTGGGGTGCTCGCCCACCAGAAAGGGCGTAGCCTCCAGCTGATGCTCCATGACGCCGAGCGCCTTGTAGCCGCCTTGCTGCTTGGCGTCGAATTCGGCCCGCCGGTCCTCCGGCAATCCGAGGTAGAGCGAGATGAAGCGCGCCACGGCGATGTAGGGCTCATGACTGTACTGTTCGAAGTATTGCCACTGCAGCACCTTGGCATGGCGGTAACGATCCTCGGGCAGCCACTCACTGCCGCTGGCCAGGTAGTGGAGGATAGCGTTGGATTCCGCCAGAAAGCGTCCATCATCCAGCTCGAGCAGGGGGATCTTGCCGTTGGGGTTGCGGCCCAGGAAGTCTTCTTCGCGGGTGTCCCCGGCCAGGATGTCGATGCCTATCCACACCATGCGAATGTCCAGCAGCGATGCCAGCAGCTTGATCTTGTAGCAGTTTCCCGAGCGTGTATCGCCGTAGAGATTCATGGAGGTGTCCCCTGGTGCATGGATGATGAGTCTATGGTGTCACTATTGCGGGAGGCGGGAAGGTCGACAGCGCGATTCGGCACTGAGCGACGCTGCGGGAGTCGCAGTGGCATCTGGCAGCTTCTATCCTGTTCCAGGCGGTCAGGGCCGCCCCGTACCGAAGGGTAGTCTACCCCTTGTAGCATGGAGCTGCGCCCCAGTAGCAAGAGCGGCGAGAGCGGCAAGAGCGGCAGGATGGGCAAGAGCGTCGAGCTGGCCCGACTCGAAGTCAAGGATGCCGGAGGTAAGGCGATGGATGACAGGCGTGCCGCAAGGTGGCCAGCACGACTGCTTGGCCTGTTGGTGCTGGCGACAGCGTTGGTTGCACTGGCCGCCGGGGGCTACCTGCTGGCGCTGGGTGGCTCGGCGTACTACGTGCTGGCAGCGGGGGGGCTGGCGCTGACGGGATGCGGCCTGATGGCACGATGGCGCCTCGCCCCGGGGCTTTACGCTTTACTGCTTGGAGCAACCCTTGGCTGGGCACTGTGGGAAGTGGGGCTGGACGCCTGGCGCCTGCTGCCGCGTCTGGGCCTGCCGGCATTGCTGGGGCTGGTGCTGCTGTTGCCCTGGTTCGCCCGCGGTGCCTACGCCTGCTGTAGGCAGGCGCTGGGATTGATGACGCTCTCTTGCTTGTCCTTGCTGCTGTTGCTGGCCTTTCTCCCTGCTGTCGAACCGTCCTTGTCTTCGCGTCCCGAGAGTTCTGGCTCCTCGGTGCCCAAGGCCCCGGCAAACCCCCAGGGTGAGTCCGCCACTGGCCTTGATGCGCTATGGCGTCTCGAGCTGGAGCAGGATAGGGCGGAGGCAGAGGCAGAGGCAGAGGGAGAGACAGAGAGCCACTTGGCCACCGCCTTCCCTCTGGTCATCATCGACGACAGATTGATTGTCTGCACCTCGAGCGGTATCGAAGCCCGCATGGTCGCTACCGGCGAGCGTCTTTGGTCGCACTCGAACAGCGACGGGCACCCGAACAGCGATGGAAAGGGCAACGAGGACAATGTCGAGCCGCTGGGGCCCTGTCGCACGCTTGCCTATCACGATGCCGCTGAGCGAACGCAGGATATGGTCGAGGGCGTCTTTGCGCCGACCCCCGGGGAGGGCGAGCCGGATCCCCTGGAAATGTCGGCGACCCATGAAGGTGCCGGGGAAGAGGGGGTCGCGGAAAGCGATCTGGTCTGTCCGCAGCGGCTGTTCGTTGTCACCCGAGATCGGCGCTTGCTGGCGCTGGATGCCGACACCGGCAGACACTGCGAGAGTTTCGGCACCGACGGCCAGGTCGACCTGGCCGAAGTGGCTGACGTGGCTGACGTGGCTGACGCGGCTGACGCGGCTGACGTAAGTGCCGACACATCCGCCGAGGTGCTGAAGGGAACCGCTGGCATCCAGGTCACCTCGCGACTGGTACTGCTGACGGGGTTCGGCCCCGAGGTGGTGGCGCTGGACATCGCCACCGGCGATCGCATCTGGCGCTGGCGGCCCGAGACGCCAGGCGCCGACAACCTTCGCATCGTCGCCGTCGATGAGACCCAGGGCCTGCTGATGGTGGCTGTCCCTGCTGACCCTGCTGACCCTGCTGCCTCTGGGGCCGAGCGCCGCGACAACACCCGAGATGAGAGTGAGCAGGGCCCGGGGGGCCGGGTGACGGCGCTGGAGGTGACCACCGGTGAACCGCTATGGACGCGAGCGCTGGATCTTGCCCCCATGCCTGTCGATGCGGCGATCACAGCGTCGGCGGCAGCAAAGGATGTTGTCATGGTCAGCCTGGACGATCGACCCCAGGCCGCGGTGGTGGCGACGAGCGAGGGCCGGCTGTTGATGCTGGACATGCCCAGCGGGGAGACCCTGGCGTCGCTCGACCTGATGCCACCACCGCCGCTGTCGGCAGAGACCTGGCGAACCCCGCCCTCTGACCCGAAGGCACTGCGCGAACGCGACATGTGGGGACTTTCGCCGGTGGATCAACTGCTTTGCCGTATTCGCCTGCGGGCCAGGGACAGCGCTGGGCCAGTCACCTTGCCGGCGTCGCTGGAGCGGCTGATCCGACCGACGCTACCCTTGGCGTCACCCCGTGTGGCGCTGAGGCTCGGCCCGGATGGGCAAGCGCTCTACGCCAGCGTCGGCTCCCGTGGTGCCGACCCTCGTCATCCCTGGCTATCCTGCCGTACGCCTCCCTGGGGGGAGCTGGTCAAGGTCGAGCTGTCCACGCTTTACGCTCTGCACGGCAGTGATGGTAGTGATGATAGTGATGGTAGCGATAGCTCGGCGATCGTCTGGCGTCGTACCGTCGGTGACCTCGACGTCGAATTGCCCCAGGAGTTGCGCTTGCCGTTCGAGCTTTCTTTGCCTGTCGGAACGGCGAACCTGTCCACGCCGATGATGCTCGCGGGTAGTTCCGGCGACGCAGCGGTGGTCGTCGCGGACCAGACAAGGTCAGTCGCGCTCTACGCCTTCGCTCTGGATGATGGCCGGGCATTGTGGCGCCAGCGAATGGTCGAGGGGGCGCGGGGTGCAAGCCAACTTACTCACCAGGGCAGGAGCGAGGCGAACGTGGTGGCGCTTGTCCTGCCGCAAGGTGCAGCGCCTTCAGACCAGGCCGCCGAACTGGTGGTGTACGCAGCGCCCGAGGCTTTGCCCCAAGGGGGGGGCACGAAGTGAGCGATGGCGGGCGTCGGTCCCGCCGCGCCCGGCCATGGCTATGCTGAAAAACAACATTGCAGGTTACGCAGGGGGCACCCATGAGAACCATGTTGATTGTCGTCGTCGGGGTGGTCGTGGTCCTGGTGTTGCTGTGGCGCTGCCCCAAGCCGCGACAGCACACCGCCATGTGGATATTCAGCCTCGCCTGGCTGGCGATATGCGCCTGGAACCTGAGCGTCGGGCTGTCGCACGGCTACGCCCTGGGCGAAGAGTTGCTGGTCCATGCGCTGCTTTACGGGGTCCCCGTGGGGCTTGGCTGGTGGCGGGTGTGCAGGGAGCCGTCCTCGATCTGACTGGCGCAGGACAGAGGCTGGCGCTCTGTTCAGTCGCCGGGCGCCTTTTGTTTATAGTGGCCGGGGATCTTGACGCGCTCGCCATTGGGCAGCGTCTTGACGTGGGTGGGAACGTAGACTCGCTTGATGACACTCTTGGATGTCGCCATGACGGACCTCCTGCATGTTCCATGGAGAGGACCTCCGATAGTCCTCATCACTACCAGAGCCTGATGAGGTTGTAAATGAGAGCATATATCTTTTGCCATCAAATCACATTTGACCTGCATCAAGGGAAGCGACCATTGCCTGCGCAGCGAGTGCGGGGCTAGACCGATGAGCACCCACGCCCCCCTGATCGAACATCGACACTATCCAGACCGAGTGTTGAGTGACCGCCACGACTTTCAGCAGCTGTTGCTGGGCCGCGGCGGCATGGTGGAACTGGACGTTGGCGGACGTGGTCTGCGCGTAGGGCCGGGCGTACTGGCCCCGGTCCCCAGCGGCGAGACTCACCACTATCTCGCGCCGGGGGCCAACGACATTCTGGTGCTTGACCTGCCGGTGGCCTGGTGCCAGGCCCTGGGGGTGGAGGGGATCTTCGAAAACGAGCGAGCGAGGGGCTATCGCGCGCCGGCGAGCCTGGTCGAGGCCGCGCCTGCCCCGGGCGCCGGCGTCGAGGCGCTGGCCCGGTGGCTTTCCCGCCTGCAGCACGCGCTGGATGAAGGGCGCGGCAGGCCGCTCCCGGCGCCGCGTCTGCGTCTGCTCCAGCTGCTGCCAAGGCTACGCGGCGAGCTGGCCCACCCCTGGCGCGTCAAGGAGATGGCGGCGCTGTGCCACCTGTCCGAGGCGGTCTTCGCCCGTCAGTTTCGTGAGCTGCTCGGGGTGCCGCCAGCGATCTGGCTGCGTCGTGAGCGGCTGGCCCTGGCGCGACAGTTGCTGGTCGCCCGGACTCGTTCCGGCTCGGCCATGGCCCTCAGCGAGGTCGCGCTGGTCTGCGGGTTCCACGACGCCGCCCACTTTTCCCGCGTCTTCCGCGAGGCCCATGACGTTTCTCCCGGCGCCTGGCGGCGTCAAGCCGCAACCGCCAGGCACTACAGGTCAGAATCGTACAAGACCTAGTGTGGGCGGCTGGCCCACACTCGAGACCTCGGTGCTCTGGAGGTCTTTATGCGCTCTTCCTCATCTTCCTCTTCTTCATCTTCTTCCTCTGCCCAGGCGGGGGCATCCTCCGATGCGGTCGACATCTCGCGTAGGCGCGCCACCTGGATCGGTGCCACCACGGTGCTCAATTGGGCCATGCTGGCCCTCTTTACCCAGTTGTCGGGGCCCGTGCCACCGTTTCTGCTCACCGCTCTGGCGTTCGGCGTGGCCTTTGTGTGCTTTGTGGTCTATCAGTGCCTGCGCGGCGAGGCGGTGCTGGCGCCGATGCGCCAGCCGCCACTGGTCTGGGCGCTGGGCGTCGGCGGGCTGTTCGGCTACCACGCCCTCTACTTTATCGCCCAGCAGAACGCGCCGCCGGCCAACGCCGGCCTGATCAGCTATCTCTGGCCGCTGTTGATCGTGCTGTTTGTCGCTCTGCTGCCCGGCGAGCGCCTGCGCGGGTTTCACGTGGTCGGCAGCCTGCTCGGTTTCGGCGGGGCGGTGCTGTTGATCGGCGGAGACGTCGACGCCGGCGGTAGCCTCCTGGGCTACGCCGCCGCCTTCGCCTGTGCCTTCGTCTGGAGTGGCTATTCGGTGCTGTCCCGGGCCACCCGCACGGTACCCACCGCCGCGGTGGGGGGCTTCTGTCTGGTCACCGCGATACTGGCGGCAGCGTGTCATCTGGCCTTCGAACCCGGCCGCTGGCCCCAGGGCAGCGCCTGGTTCGGTGTCATCGCTCTCGGCCTGGGACCGGTGGGCAGCGCCTTCTTTACCTGGGATATCGGGGTCAAGCAGGGGGACCTGCGGCTGCTGGGTCTGCTGGCCTACTTCACGCCGCTGCTGTCGACCCTGGTGCTGGTGGTGACCGGCTTCGCCGCGCCTACCCTGTGGCTTGCCGGGGCGGCGGTGCTGATCACCCTTGGGATGCTGATCGGCAGCGGCTGGATTGGGCGTAGAAGGTCGTCCCGGGCGTCGGACTGATACCCAGCCGGGCGACTGTATCCTTGGGACAATAGGGAGCCTCAAGCGCGTCTTTCAAACTGGCCTCGGCGTTCGACAATAACGTCGGTCTTCAAGGAGGACGCCAGTCATGAAAGAACACGATTTCGAACTACGTTTTCGACTGCCCCGAGGGGTGAACCCCGAGGATCTCGCCGAGCGGCTGTGTGACGACGGCTGCCGCGACGCCCTGGTCGGCAGGGCCCACGATGATGAAATCGCGCTGCAGTTCTGCCGCGCGGCGGCGTGCTCCGGCGAGGCCATGCGCAGTGCGCTGCAGGATGTGATCAGGGTGGAGCCCAAGGCGAGGTTGCTGGTCAGCCGCTAGGGCTTGTCTGAAGACGCCGACGACGCCGGCAGAGCGCTCGATACACGCAAGGCCCGGTGACGGGCCTTGCGCATTTTTATGCCAGTGAGGCCGTCGTCAATGACTCCTGACGCGATGGCGCGACAAGCGGGTAAAGCAGATCGGTGGGGTACTGGCCGTGCTCATGCGGTCGGTATCGGGCTGCGCCCGCCAGCCGCGATATAGCGCCCAGCGCTTCAAGGCGTCCAGGTTGAGGTGCGGGTGGTGCTCGTCGCGGGGATCGTACTCGGGGGAAGGAAAGGCGTGGGCCAGGTGGTCGTAGCGGGCCAGGGCGCGTTCGCCGCCGTGGGCGGCCAGAGCCCGGTCCAGGGCGGACTGCCAGGCGCGGGTGTCATGCTGCTGGGGTCTTCCATTGGAAACAGCCATGCTGTTGCCCTCCTGAAATCACGTCAGAACATTGGTGGTGTCGCCATTCCCTGGTGGGGTTGTCGGTGGAGTGAAGGAAAGACGCCCGAGCCGTCAGGCCCGGGCGTCGTCTCGATCAATCCCAGCTCAGCGCGCCGCCGACCTGATACTCGGTGACGCGGGTCTCGAAGAAGTTCTTCTCCTTGCGCAGATCGATGATTTCGCTCATCCACGGGAAGGGGTTCTGGGCACCCGGGAACTGCTCCTTCAGGCCGATCTGGGCCAGGCGACGGTTGCAGATGAAGTGCAGGTACTCCTCCATGATCGCCGCGTTCATGCCCAGCACGCCGCGGGGCATGGTGTCGCGGGCGTAGCTGATCTCGAGCTCGGTGCCCTCGAGGATCATCTGGGTGACCTCGTCCTGGAACTCCGGCGTCCACAGCTGCGGGTTCTCGATCTTGATCTGGTTGATCATGTCGACGCCGAAATTCAGGTGCATCGACTCGTCGCGCAGGATGTACTGGAACTGCTCGGCCACGCCGGTCATCTTGTTGCGCCGGCCCATGGACAGGATCTGGCTGAAACCGCAGTAGAAGAAGATGCCTTCGGTGACACAGTAGAAGGCGATCAGGTTACGCAGCAGTTCCTGATCGGTCTCGACGGTACCGGTCTGGAAGTCCGGACGCGCCAGCGACTGGGTGTGCTTGAGGCTCCAGGCGGACTTGGCGGCGACCGACGGGACCTCGCGGTACATGTTGAAGACTTCGCCCTCATCCATGCCCAGCGACTCCACGCAGTACTGGTAGGCGTGGGTGTGGATCGCTTCCTCGAAGGCCTGGCGCAGCAGGTACTGGCGGCACTCCGGGTTGGTGATCAGGCGATACAGCGCCAGCACCAGGTTGTTGGCGACCAGCGAGTCGGCGGTGGAGAAGTAGCCCAGTGAACGTTCGACGATGCGGCGCTCGTCGGCGGTCAGGCCGTCGTTGCTCTTCCACAGCGCGATGTCCGCGTTCATGTTCACTTCCTGGGGCATCCAGTGGTTGGCACTGCCGTCCAGGTACTTCTGCCAGGCCCACTCGTACTTGAACGGCACCAGCTGGTTCAGGTCCGCACGGGCGTTGATCATCTTCTTGTCGTCGACCTCGATCCGGGCGGCGCCCATCTCGAGTTCCTCGAGGCCGGCGGCCACGTCGAGTTCTTCCAGCGACTTGCGTGCCCGGGCCATGCGGTCCTGGTCGGCAGCCTGGTAGTTGCCGGCGCTTTCGCGCACCTCATCCGTTGCCTCGGCAGCCGGGGCCGGGGTCGGCTCGGGTGCCTTCTTCGGCTCAGGTACTTCTGCGGTGGCGGTGTCGTCCTCGTGGAACTCGTCCCAGTTCAGCATTGTTGCGGTCTCCCGATCATCTGATCGGCCGACGCGCCTGGCGTCGGCGTGGGGTTGTCTGGTGGCCCCGGCGGTGCCGGGGCGAGGTGTGCGGGCCTGGCCCGCACGTCCGTCATGGCGTTGTCGCCGGTGTTACTGGCAGGCCTCGCAGCCCAGCTCGTCGATTTCCCCGGCGGACGGCGGACGCTGGCCACCCTTGCCCTTGAGGAAGTCGTCGATGCCGCGGGGCTCCTCGGCTGCGGGTGCCGCCGCCGGTGCAGACGCCTGGGGTGCGGTACCGTTGGAGACGGCGTTGAGCTTGCCGCGGTCCACCGTGGACTTCTCCACCGAAGTGGCGCCGAGGGCGCGCAGGTAGTAGGTGGTCTTGAGGCCACGGAACCACGCCATGCGGTAGGTCACGTCGAGCTTCTTGCCGGACACGCCCTGGATGTAGAGGTTCAGCGACTGGGCCTGGTCGATCCACTTCTGGCGCCGTGCGGCGGCTTCGACCAGCCACTTGGGCTCGACCTCGAAGGCGGTGGCGTACTTGGCCTTGAGGTCGTCCGGGATGCGGTCGATGGGCTGGACGCTGCCGTCGTAGTACTTGAGGTCGTTGATCATGACCTCGTCCCACAGGCCGCGTTCCTTGAGGTCGTTGACCATCCAGGAGTTGACCACGGTGAACTCGCCGGACAGGTTCGATTTCACGAACAGGTTCTGATAGGTCGGCTCGATCGACTGAGTCACGCCGCAGATGTTCGAGATGGTCGCGGTGGGGGCGATGGCCATCACGTTGGAGTTGCGCATGCCTTGGCTGCGCACCTTGTCACGGATGCGATCCCAGTCCTGGGTCTGGCTGGTGTCGACCTCGATATACTGCTCGCCACGCTCGGCCTTGAGCTTGTCGACGGAGTCGATCGGCAGCACGCCCTGGCTCCACAGCGAGCCCTCGAAGCTCTCGTAGCGTCCGCGCTCGGCGGCCAGATCGCTGGAGGCCTCGATGGCGTGGTAGCTGATCAGCTCCATGGAGCGGTCGGCGAAGGCCACCGCCTCGCCGCTGGCGTAGGCGATGCCCTGGGCGTACAGCGCGTCCTGGAAGCCCATCAGGCCAAGGCCCACCGGGCGGTGCTTGAAGTTGGAGTTGCGCGCCTGGGGCACCGCGTAATAGTTGATGTCGATGACATTGTCGAGCATCCGCACCGCGGTGCGCACGGTCTTCTTGAGCTTGTCGTTGTCGAGCTCGCCGTCGACCACGTGCTGCGCCAGGTTGATCGAGCCCAGGTTGCACACCGCGATCTCGTCGGGCGAGGTGTTGAGGGTGATCTCGGTGCACAGGTTGGAGCTGTGGACCACGCCGGCGTGGCTCTGGGGGCTGCGAATGTTGCAGGCATCCTTGAAGGTGATCCAGGGATGGCCGGTCTCGAACAGCATCGACAGCATCTTGCGCCACAGGTCCTTGGCCTTGACCCGCTTGAACAGCTTGAGCTGACCGTTGCGGGTCATCTCCTCGTACTCGGCATAGCGCTTCTCGAAGGCCACGCCGTACAGGTCATGCAGGTCCGGGCAGGTGGACGGTGAGAACAGGGTCCACTCCTCGTCATTGAACACCCGCTTCATGAACAGGTCCGGCACCCAGTTGGCGGTGTTCATGTCATGGGTACGACGACGGTCATCGCCGGTGTTCTTGCGCAGCTCGAGGAATTCCTCGACATCCAGGTGCCAGGTCTCGAGGTAGGCGCAGACGGCACCCTTGCGCTTGCCGCCCTGGTTGACCGCGACGGCGGTGTCGTTGACCACCTTGAGGAAGGGGACCACACCCTGGGACTTGCCGTTGGTGCCCTTGATGTAGGAGCCAAGCGCACGCACCGGGGTCCAGTCGTTGCCGAGACCGCCGGCCCACTTGGACAGCATGGCGTTGTCGCGGATCGCGCCGTAGATGCTCTCGAGGTCATCTGGCACGGTGGTCAGGTAGCAGCTGGAGAGCTGGCTGCGCACGGTGCCCGCGTTGAACAGGGTCGGGGTGGAGGCCATGTAGTCGAAACTGGAGAGCAGCTCGTAGAACTCGATGGCCCGCGTCTCGCGGTCGTCCTCGTTCAGCGCAAGGCCCATGGCCACACGCATGAACATCACCTGGGGCAGCTCGTAGCGGACGTCATCGCGGTGGATGAAGTAGCGGTCGTACAGGGTCTGCAGGCCCAGGTAGGTGAACTGGTTGTCGCGGCTGTGGTCGAGCGCCTCGCCCAGACGTTCCAGGTCGAAGTTGGCAAGCTCGGGGTCGAGCTGTTCGAACTCGATGCCGCGCTCGACGTAGCGCACGAAGGCCGGCTTGTAGAGCTCGGCCATGTCGCCGTAGGTGGCGTCCTCGGCCACGTCGAGGAACGACAGCGCCTCGCGGCGCAGGTTGTCCTGCAGCAGACGAGCGGTGACGTAGGTGTAGTTCGGGTCCTTCTCGACCAGGGTGCGGGCGGTCATCATCAGCGCCTGGGACACACCGTCGATGGTCACGCCGTCGTACAGGTTCTTCAGCGAGTCCTGGACGATCTTGTTGGGGTCGACGTTCTCGAGGCCTTCGCAGGCGTCGAACACCAGGGTCTCGATACGCCCCAGGTCCAGCGGACGACGGCTGCCGTCGGCGGCGGTGACGTTGAGGGTCGGGTGCGGCTTCTCGATGCCGCTTTCCTCGCGGGCGCGGGCGTGTTCCTCGCGGTACAGCACGTAGGCGCGGGCGACCTTCTGCTCGCCGCTGCGCATCAGCGCCAGCTCGACCTGGTCCTGAATATCCTCGATGTGCACGGTGCCACCGTCGGCCAGGCGACGGGCAAAGGTCTGCTCGATGGCCTCGGCGGATTCCTTGACGAAGTCACGGACCCGGCTGGAGGTGGCGGCATTGTCCCCCTCGACGGCGATGAATGCCTTGCTGATGGCCACGGCGATCTTGCCGGCGTCGAAGGGCACCACGTCCCCGGTGCGCTTGATCACGCGCAGCGTGTCGGGGGCGGTGACGGAGACGGACGGTCGGTCCGGGCTAGCGAGGGTATCCATGGCGCCGAGGCTCCCTATGAGGTAAAAAAGTCGTGAAAACAGGCGTGACCAACTGCGAGAAAGAGGCAGTTGACAGGCTTCTGTGATATTGCTAGAGACACATGATGTGGTGTCTCTCTGGATATTCGGACACAAGATAGTGTGCTTCTCACCGGTCATCAAGTGGATAAGTCTGTGGATGAGGTGTGGTCATCAAGGGGGCAACTGGGCACAACCGGCGTGGACGCCGTGGTGGCGGCCTTGATGCGCATCAGGGCGAGGGCAGGCGACAGCGCAAAATTCGGGTATCCTTGTGTTATCGCGTGTGACATTGCTCAGCACCAGTCATTCGGCCAGGTTGGATAATGCCCGGCATTCGCCAAAAGGAATGAGACCCCCTATGGAAGAACGTTCAGAGCAACGAGAACAGGATCACGTACTTATCATCGAAGATGATGAGCGTCTCGCTGGTCTGACGCGGGACTACCTCGAAGCCAACGGCTTCCGGGTGAGCCTGGAGGATGACGGCGGTCGCGGCGTCGATCGTATTCTGTCGCTGCAGCCGGATCTGGTGATTCTGGATCTGATGCTGCCGGGCGAGGATGGCCTGTCGATCTGTCGTCGTGTTCGCAGCGACTACGGTGGTCCGATCCTGATGCTGACCGCGCGGACCGACGACATGGATCAGGTCCTGGGGCTCGAGATGGGCGCCGACGATTATGTGCCGAAGCCGGTGCAGCCGCGGGTACTGCTGGCACGCATGCGTGCCCTGCTGCGTCGTCTTGACGGAGCCGAGGTCAGTGGCGAAAGCCGCTTGACGTTCCAGGACCTGGAAATCGACAACGCCACCCGCGAGGCCTGGCTCAAGGGCGAGCGTATCGATCTGACCAGCGCCGAGTTCGACCTCTTGTGGCTGCTGGCCAGCCACGCCGGTAGGGTGCTGACCCGCGAAGAAATCTTTTCCCAGTTGCGCGGCATCCGCTACGACGGCCAGGACCGCTCCATCGACGTGCGGGTGTCGCGGATTCGGCCCAAGATAGGCGATGACCCCCATCATCCGCACCGCATCAAGACGGTCAGGAGCAAGGGCTATCTGTTCGTGAAGGACAGCTGAACCCATGCGTCGCGCCCTGGCCGACAGTACCTTCCTGCGGGTCTACGTCATGCTGGCGGCGACCCTGGTGCTGGCGCTCGGCGTGGCGATGGTCGGCATGACGCTGATCGACAAGGTGCGCATCGAGCATTATCGCGAACAGCTGGCCGAGGCGCCCATGCACCTGTTGGCGACGATGATCGACAGCATGCCGCGGGGCGAGCGGCGTGAGTGGATGGCCGAGAAGTCCGAGGCGCTGGACATGTCGATGTCGATCGTGCCGCTGTCGTCGCTGTCGCCGAGCTACTTCACCCGTCTTCGACTGCAGCGCGGCGGCGTGCTGGTAGGGCGTGACAGTCCCCATGAGTGGCGCTTCTGGCGGCTGATGCCCGCCGGTGGCGCGGTCCTGCAGGTGTCGCTGTCCGGCATGTCGGAGCGCCAGTTGCGGGGCCTGACCCAGCTCAGCGGGGAATGGCTCGCCAGCCTGCCGGCGGGGGCGCGCCAGGCGAGCATCGACAGCATGACCCGTGGCGATCTGCCGGTATCGATCAGCCAGTCCCCTCCGGATATCCTCGAGCCACGTCAGCGCAACCGCCTGGCCGGTGGCGAGGTGATGATGCAGCTACTGCCCGAGCACTGGTCGGTGGTGCTGTTCATGCAGGTGACGCCGCCCGGCGAAGCCCCCTTCTGGCTGACGGTAGGGCCGATGGCCAGCTACGAGGCGCTTCCGCCGGCGCTGTTGGCGTCGATGCTGGTGCTGCTGATGGGCGCACTGGCGATCGTCATCTACCTGATCGTGCGGGGTATCGAGGCGCGCATGGCGCGACTCGAGATGGCCGCCACCCGGCTTGCCAGCGGTCGCCTCGATACCCGGGTCAAGGTCGAGAGCGGCGACTTTCTCGGGCGTGTCGGCATGGCCTTCAACGGCATGGCCTCCCAGGTGCAGTCGCTGTTGCGGGCCCAGCAGGACATGATCCGCGCTGTGTCCCACGAACTCAGGACGCCGGTGGCGAGGATTCGCTTTGCGGTGCAGATGGTCGAGGACATGTCCGAGGATGCCCTGGTCAGGCGCCAGTTGCAGGGGGTCGACAGCGACATCGATGAACTCGACGATCTGATCGACGAAATCCTCACCTATGCGCGCCTCGACAGCGAGACCATCCACGGTGTCGAAGCTTCCCCCGAACCGGTGGAGCTGCGTGATATCTGCGAGCGGGTGATCGACTCCCTGATGCCATTGCACGGCAATCTTGACGTGCGTCTGACCGCGGGGCCGGAGATCGAGGTCCACGCCGATTCCCGCTATCTGCAACGGGCCACCCAGAACCTGGTGGCCAACGCCTGCCGCCACGCCCGCACCCGGGTCAAGGTCAGCCTGCTCGACGAACCCAACCAGGTGAGGGTCGACGTGGAGGACGATGGGGAAGGGGTTCCGCCGGAGGCACGCCAGGATATCTTCAAGCCCTTCGCCCGCCTGGACGACAGCCGAACCCGCCGCTCCGGCGGCTACGGGCTGGGGCTGTCCATCGTGCAGAAGGTGATGGCCTGGCACGGCGGCACCGTCAGCGTGGACGAGAGTCCCGGCCTGAAGGGCGCGCGCTTCTCGCTGATCATCCCCCGCCGGGTCTGAGAATCTGCCCGCGGGCCAACCTGAATGCCGGTGAACGGCCCCTGTTTCGGGCGGGCCTGATTCGTTCAGCGCCTCGACGATGCTTTCTGCTCAGGCCGGCTTGATCCCTTCCAGTACCGCAAAGGACGTCTCCCGCTCAGGCCGGCTTGATCCCTTCCAGCACCGCAAAGGACGTCTCCCGCGCGGTGCGCAGGAAGTCGACCATCCACGGCGCTTCCCGGGTGTCCTCGCGGATCGCCGCGAAGAGCGTGCTCCAGACACCATCCTCGCCGAGCGCGACGGCCTTGACGTAGTCCCGCTCCAGGTACTCGGTCAGTGCCCAATTGGGCAGCGCACAGACTCCGCGACCGCTGGCCACCAGTTG
This sequence comes from Halomonas sp. BN3-1, assembly GCF_003056325.1. Classification (NCBI taxonomy): domain Bacteria; kingdom Pseudomonadati; phylum Pseudomonadota; class Gammaproteobacteria; order Oceanospirillales; family Halomonadaceae; genus Halomonas; species Halomonas sp. BN3-1. Next base: position 33,097 of record NZ_PYVV01000014.1, read on the forward strand.
CATCATCATGATCGTCAGTTCGGCGGTGCGCACCTCCCTGGGGGTGACGCCGGCCGGGTCGAGGAACTGGGTGAACACATCCAGACGCGAACGTTCCACCGGGTAGGTGATCAGGGTCAGGTCGGCCAGATCCTGGGGCGAGACGTGGGAGCGCCCGGCCAGGGCATGCTGACGCGCCACGGCGAGCAGGCCTTCGTAGCGAAACAGCGGCTCGTAGTGAACGCCGGGCAGGGGTTGGGGGTCGGCGGTGATCACCAGATCGAGCTGCTCGCGGGCCAGCGCCGGCAGCGGATCGAAGTGGTGGCCGCCGGGGATGTCGATCTCGACCTCCGGCCAATGGTCGCGGAAGTGATCCACGGTGGGCATCAGCCACTGAAAGCAGCTATGACACTCGATCGCCATGTGCAGGCGGCCCTGCTCGTTGCCGGCCAGGCGCGCCAGGTCACGCTCGGCCATGCGCACCTGGGGCAGGATCTGTTCGGCCAGGTTCAAGAGGCGCAGCCCGGCCCGGGTGAACTCCACCGGCCGGGTCTTGCGCAGGAACAGTGGCCCGCCCAGACGCTCCTCCAGATCCTTGAGCTGGTGGGACAGCGCCGACTGGGTCAGGTGGACCCGTTCGGCGGCCTCCACCAGGGAGCCGGCGTCGCGCAGCGCTATCAGAGTGCGCAGATGACGGAGTTCGAGCATTATCGTGAGCTTCTTTCATAGTAAAGATTAAGAAGTTTAGTTTGATTCACCCTTCGGATGCCAGCGACACTTCGTCGTATCATTCATGATCAAGGTGAATCACCATGACTTTTTCTCATATTCTGGGGTATCCCCGCATCGGTGCCGACCGCGAGCTCAAGCGCGCCACCGAAGCCTACTGGAAGGGCGACGCCGATCGGGCCAGCCTGGAGGCGACCGGTCGCGAGTTGCGCAAGCGTCACTGGCAGGATCAGCGCGAGGCGGGACTGGACCTGGTGACGGTGGGCGACTTCGCCTTCTATGACCAGGTGCTAAACGTGTCGCTGCTGCTGGGTGCCGTGCCGGCGCGTTTTGCTGCCAAGGCCGAGCTCGAGCGTGGTGAAGTCGATCTGGACACCGCCTTTCGCATGGCCCGGGGCCGCGCACCCAGCGGAGAACCCGCTGCCGCCTGCGAGATGACCAAGTACTTCGATACCAACTACCACTATCTGGTACCGGAACTGCACCAGGGTCAGGACTTCCGCCTGGCCAGCACGCGGCTGTTCGACGAGGTCGTCGAGGCGCAGCAGCAGGGGCACGCGGTCAAGGTGGCGCTGGTCGGGCCGCTGACCTGGCTGTGGCTCGGCAAGGAGCGGGGCGAGTCGTCCTTCGATCGTCTGGCGCTGCTCGATGGTGTGCTGGCGGTCTACGCCGAGGTGTTCGCCAGACTCGCCAAGCTGGGTGTGGAGTGGGTGCAGCTCGACGAGCCGGCCCTGGCCCAGGACCTGCCCGGCGACTGGAAGGTAGCCTTCGAACGTGCCTACCATCATCTGCAGGGGTCGGGGGTCAAGCTGCTGGTGGCCAACTACTTCGGCGGCCTCGGCGACAACCTGACCCTGGCGGTCAATCTGCCGGTGGCGGGGCTGCACCTGGACGCCGTGCGTGCCCCACAGGAGGTCGAGACGGTGGTCGACCGTCTGCTGCCTCACAAGGTGCTGTCGCTGGGCGTCATCGACGGACGCAACATCTGGCGCGCCGACCTGGCTGCCCTGCGCGATCAGTGGACCAACGCCGCCAGCCGTCTGGGCGAGCGTCTGTGGATCGCCCCCAGCTGCTCGCTGCTGCATGTGCCGGTGGACCTGGAGCGCGAGACCGAGCTCGACGCCGAGTTCAGAAGCTGGCTGGCCTTCGCTCGCCAGAAGCTCGACGAGACCGTGACCCTGGCAAGACTGCTCGCTGGCCGGGTGCGACCCGAAGACGAGGCGCTGCTGGCGGCTTGCGTGCAGGCGATTGCCTCGCGGCGTGAGTCGCCACGCATTCATCGTCCCGAGGTCGGTGCACGCCTGGCGGCGCTTGGCGAGGCCGACAGCCAGCGCCCGAGCCCCTATCTGCAGCGCGCCGAGCAGCAGCGTCGCGCCCTCGGACTGCCGCTGTTTCCGACCACCACCATCGGCTCCTTCCCCCAGACCGCTGAGATTCGCGCTGCCCGTCGTGACCACAAGGCAGGACGCCTGTCCGCTGACGACTACCACACCAGGATGCGCGAGGAGATCGCCCAGGCGGTGCGGCTGCAGGAAGAGCTGGGCCTGGACATGCTGGTCCACGGCGAGGCCGAGCGTAACGACATGGTCGAGTACTTCGGCGAGCAGCTCGACGGTTACGCCTTCACCCGCTTCGGCTGGGTCCAGAGCTATGGGTCACGCTGCGTCAAGCCACCGATCCTGTTCGGCGACGTGAGCCGTCCTGCACCGATGACGGTGGAGTGGAGCCGCTACGCCCAGTCGCTGACCGGGGCGCCGATGAAGGGCATGCTGACCGGCCCGGTGACTATGCTGCAGTGGGCCTTCGTGCGTGATGACCAGCCTCGCGCGACCACCTGCCGCCAGATTGCCCTGGCACTGCGTGACGAGGTGTGTGACCTGGAGGCGGCGGGCATTCGCGCCATCCAGATCGACGAGCCGGCGCTGCGGGAAGGTCTGCCGCTGCGAAAGGCCGAGTGGCAGGAGTATCTGGACTGGGCGGTGGAGGCGTTCCGCCTGTCGGCCAGCGGCGTAGCGGACGCGACCCAGATCCACACCCACATGTGCTACTCCGAGTTCAACGACATCATCGCCTCCATCGCCGAGCTGGACGCCGACGTCATCACCATCGAGACCTCGCGCTCCGACATGGAGTTGCTCGACGCCTTCCGTGACTTCGACTATCCCAACGAGATCGGACCGGGGGTCTACGACATCCATTCACCGAACCTGCCCGAGGTGGACTGGATGGTGGCGCTGATGGAAAAGGCCGCCGAGCGCATCTCGCTGGAGCGGCTGTGGGTCAACCCGGACTGCGGCCTCAAGACCCGTCAGTGGGAGGAGGTGACACCGGCGCTGGCCAATATGGTCCAGGCCGCCAAGGAGCTGCGTCGACGCCACGCCTGACGACCGAGCCGCACTAGAGGGCCCATGACGCCGGGAAGCGCGGTTGAAAGTTCGTCGATTGTGCGAGGGGGCGATCCCATGGTGGCAGAGCCGCGCCTTTTGACGATGTGGCTGGTAAGCTTCGCCAGTAGGCCCCGACAGGGACACGCCAGACGGCACCTGGCGGGGCCACGGAATCGTACTGATGTCGTGATCGAAGGAGCCTGTCATGTGTCGTCCCGCTGTCGTCTCACCCCTCCTTGTCGTGATGCTGAGTGGACTGGTGGGGTGCGCCACTACCAGCGCTCCCGGTCCTGCCAGCGAGCAGACCGATCGCGCGGAGCGGCGCGGTTCCTTTACCGATGCGCCGGTGGAGCAGAAGGCGCCGCTACTGCCCTCTGCCTACTTTGTCGGTGATGGCGCTACCTTCGTTGGCTGGCGCTGTTCGCCGAGTCAGGACATGGTCTCGGCGACCCAGGAGGATTCGCTCAGGTTGTGGACCACCCACGGTGCCGAGCAGTTGCCCCAGGCGGTGGTGGACCAGGGCGAGCGTTACCAGCGAGGGGAACTCAGCGCCCATATCATTGGTGATCGGGCGGTGATCAAGAGCTCCCGCGGTCGGCTCGAGTGCGAGGCCCGTACCCGCCGCGACTCCCTACGGCGCAGCGACAAGCCCGGGGTGATGTTCCTGGCCCGGGGCAACGAGCCAGGCTGGCACCTCGAACTGGCCAATGACGTGCCGCGCATCGACATGAGTCTGGACTACGGCGAGCGTGAAGTGAGCCTGCCCTATCGCGTCACCACCCTGGACAACGGTGCCGGTCGAGTGATCCTGGAAAGCGGCCGCGCCGATGCGCCCTTCGAGCTGCGCATCGAGGCCGGTGCCTGCTTCGATGATATGGCGGGCACGCCCTGGCCGGCCCAGGTCACCTTGAACGTCAACGGACGTCAGCTGCAGGGGTGTGGGCAGGGCATCGCGCCCTGACGGGGGGCGACGTGGACGCGCTTGGCAAGCCGACGAAAGCGTCCTTGGCTTGTGTAGCCAGCACACGCGAATAAAGCGCCGAGCGGCGCTTTATTCGTTTTTATCGAAAGATATTCCGAGATTTATTCGCTTTTCGACAATTTTATTGGCGGTAAACTGTGCGCAGACATCATCTTCCACAGGAACTCGCCATGACCCGCGTACTGCTTGTCACCTCATCCATCCTCGCCGACCAGGGCCAGTCCACCCAGCTGGCACGCCACTTCGAGCGCCTGGCGCGCCAGCGTGACGATATCGAGATCACCCATCGCGACGTGGTCGCCGACGACCTGCCACACCTGGGCCTCGACGAGCTGTCCAGCTGGCAGGTGGCGGACGCAGAGCGCAGCGAGGCACAGCGCGAGCTGGCGACACGCTCCGATGAGCGTCTCGCCGAGCTCGAGGCCCACGACGTGCTGGTGCTCGCCGCGCCACTGTACAACCTGGGCATTCCCTCCCAGCTCAAGGCCTGGTTCGACCGTATCCTGCGCGCGGGCAAGAGCTTCCGCTACACCGAGGATGGCCCGGTGGGGCTGCTCGAGGGCAAGCGTGCCATCGTGCTCGGCGCTCGAGGCGGTCAGTACGCCGGTAGTGCTCTGGATACCCAGACACCGCACCTGCGCCATATGCTGGGCCTGATCGGCATCAATGAGGTCGAGACGGTGTTTGCCGAAGGGCTCAGCATGGGTGACGAACACAAGGAAGCGGCCCTCACCACTGCCCACGCCGAGATCGAGGCGCTGGTCGCCAGGCTGTAAGCCGCGCCCGAGGTCTGAAGACACTGATTCGCACGCCGCCGTGGCCAGGGCCACGGCGGCGTGCGTATGGTGATCGTCGCTCAGGGAAGAGGCCGACACCCGGCCGGGTGTCAGCGAGCGTCGCAGTCGTCGCCTGCGCCCAGATGCCAGCGGGAATCGACGAAGTCAGCGACACACAGCGCGGGCTGTGGTGACAGCATGCGCTCGAACAATTGTCCCATGGGACGCTGGCTTGCGCTCATCGGCAGTTGCAGGGTCGGTTCCAGGGTGCGCCAGGCGCCATTCTGGCGTTGCGCCAGGGCGAAGCGAAACGGATGGAAGCCGGGAAAGCCCAGGCGCAGGTCGGTGGCCAGCAGACGTTCGGCGTCTCCCTTGCGCTCCACCTCGTAGCGCACAAAGGGGCCAGCGAACCAGGCCAGGCGGCGACCGCTGTCGAGCGCCAGGGCGGCAGCCTCGAGTTCGGTACCGCGTCGAAACAGTTCGACGACCGGGCGGGTATCTCCGTCGAGCAGGCCGACCAGCGTCTCGGCGTGGCGATCGCCGTCCACGGCGGTGACCCGCCACAGCAGGATCGAGAAGGGCGCCGGCTGGATCAGGCGCGGTGCCTCGGCCATGCCGACTCGGTCGAGCGCCTCGTCGGCCCTGGCATCGACCCAGCCGCGCGCGCCCAGCGCCAGCAGCAGGTACAGCGTCGAGATCACCAGGCCCCAGCTGGCGGCGCGTTGCAAGGTCGCTGGCCGATGGCCACGCCACAGTGCGATCACCAGCGCGACCAGCAAGGCCAGGGTGTAGGCCGGGTCGATGATGAACACCAGCGGGGTGGCGCTGGGCGCGGTGACCTCGAGTGGCCACCACAGCTGGGTGCCGTAGGTGGTCAGCGAGTCCAGCAGCGGATGGGTCACCAGGCACAGCCAGAAGAACAGCCACCAGCGCAACAAGCCAAGGTGTTGCAAGTCCCGGTTCAGACCCGAGCTCAAGCCCCGGCCCTGTGCCGGGGGCGGGCGTCTGGCCCGACGCTCGGCCAGTCGCTGGGCTAGTCGCTGAGCTAGCCCGGCCAGCACCAGCGAGAGCCCCGTCAATACGAAGAGCGAATGACTGAAGCCACGGTGGTAGGTGACATTGGCCACGGCGTCGCCGTAGTCGATCAGCACGTCCAGGTCCGGCAGGCTGCCGACCACCGCGCCGGCGAGCAATGACTTGCGGCCCAGGTGACGGCCCAGAACCGCGCCGCCCAGGGCCGCGCCGAGGGCGGCCTGGGTCAGCGAGTCCATGGTGGCGCCGCCGCCAGTACTCGGGCTTGCACCGGGCAGTCGTCGCGGTGGGCGCCGGCCAGGTAGCCCGCGCTCATCAGGAACTCCTTGACGATCTCCGGCCCGGTAAAGCGAAAGTGACGCTTGAACAGCTTCACCCAGTCAGCGTGCTCACGTGGGTGGTGGGCATCCAGCCAGGCCTGGAAGCCGCCGTGGGACTCCCGCATGGCCTGGATCACCCGGGCGTTGTGGATCACCGCTTCGATCTTCAGGCGGTGACGAATGATGTCGGCGTCGGCCAGCAGACGTGCCCGATCATCGTCGTCGTAGGCGGCGACCCGATCGACGTCGAAACCGTCGAAGGCGCGCTTGAAGCCCTCGCGCTTCTTCAGCACCGTAAGCCACGACAGACCGGCCTGATTGATCTCGAGTGCCAGGCGCTCGAACAGGTCGGACTCGCCTCGGATCGGGAACCCGTATTCGCTGTCATGGTAGGGCCCGTGCAGCGGATGCCCCGGGGCCAGGTCGCAGTACTCGCTCATGCGGCTTGCTCTTGTTGGTAGGATGTCTCGATTCCCTTGGGACCGATCTGCGCTAGGACAAAAAGGGTACCGACTCGGCATACCCTTGATGGCGCGATTCTGCGATCCTGAGGCCTGTCCTTCTCTTTTTTCCGTCAGGAGATCATACGCGATGACACGTCTTTCTCGCGCCCTGGGCGCCGTTCTCATGGGTGTCTTCAGTCCGCTCGCACTGGCCGCCGGCCTGGACATGCACAAGGATCCCAACTGCGGCTGCTGCAGCGCCTGGGCCGAGCATATGCGTGAGGCCGGCTTCGAGGTGCGTCTTCACGATAGCCCCGACATGGCGGCGGTCAAGCAGCGCCTGGGGGTTCCCCAGGCGTTGGCGTCCTGTCATACCGCTACCCTGACCAATGAAGACGGCAGGCGCTACCTGATCGAGGGCCATGTCCCCGCCGAGCAGGTGGCCTGGCTGCTGGAGACGTCCCCGGATATCGATGGTCTGGCGGTGCCGGGCATGCCCCATGGCTCGCCCGGGATGGAGACCGGTCGCCTCGATGACTACGCGGTGCTTGGCTTTACAGTCGACGATGGCCGCGCCAAGGTAGTGGCCCGTTACCCTTGAGCTCGCGCAGCAGACGCGGCCTACCCCTGAACTCCGAGGAGACCCGAATGCAATTTCTACACACCATGGTGCGTGTCAGCGACCTCGACGCCTCTCTGCACTTCTATTGCGACCTGCTGGGCCTCAAGGAGGTGCGTCGCAAGGACAACGACAAGGGACGCTTTACCCTGGTGTTCCTGGCGGCGCCAGAGGACGAGGAACGCTCAAGCCAGCTCAACGCGCCGGAGCTCGAGCTGACCTGGAACTGGGACCCGGAGGAGTACCAGGGCGGACGCAACTTTGGCCACCTGGCCTATCGCGTCGATGACATCTACGCCCTGTGTCAGAAGCTCATGGACAACGGCGTGACCATCAACCGGCCCCCCCGCGACGGCCATATGGCCTTCGTCAGGAGCCCGGACGGCATTTCAGTGGAACTGCTGCAGAAGGGCGACGCCCTGGAACCCGCCGAGCCCTGGGCCTCGATGGAGAACACCGGCAGCTGGTAGCGAGCGAAAGGCCGCTGTCGATCGTGCCAGCGAGCGGCGCCGAAGGGGCAGCGAAGGGATGGGGGAGCTGACTCCCCCATCGACGCCTTGTCTTGCAGCTTGCCACGTGACCCGCCGCGCGGGCGTCGTTTGCTCAGGCGGGGATGGCGCTGTCTCTCAGCAGGTGTGACGACAGTGCCGGCCACTGGTCTTCCCAGTGCTCGGTGGGGCGGTGGCGGTAGTCGCTGCGCACGTACTGGGCGATGCGTCCCTCGATCTGGGCGGTCAGCAGGTTGGCGCCGGCGCTGGCCGGCATCGCCAGCCGGCGACCCTCGCGCAGCTCCGCCTCGCGTAGTACCTGCTTGAACTGGGTATCCAGCCGCTCGAACAGCTGGTGGATACGCTGCCTCAGTCGCGCCGTCTCGCCGGTCAGTACGTCGCCGCCCAACAGCCGCGACAGGCCCGGGTTCTTTTCGGTGAAGGCCAGCACCAGGGTCATGATCTGATGGCAGCGCGGCAGCGCTTCCTGCTGCTCGTCGAGGATGCGCGTGATGCGCTCGAACAGGGTCTCCTCGATAAAGCTGATCAGGCCCTCGTACATCCTGGCCTTGCTCGGGAAGTGGCGGTAGAGCGCTGCCTCCGAGACGCCGACCTGGCGCGCCAGGGCGGCGATGGTGATGCGCTTGCCGCTGTCTTCTTCCAGCATCAGGGCCAGCGCCTGCAGTATCTGGTCCCGCCGACTTGGGGTCTTTTCCTGCGTCATGATATCGAATTCTTTTGTCGTTGATGGCCCGCCGGGGCGCCGGCGGGCGAGTTCCCTTGCGTCCGGAGCTTGTGCCCGGTTCGCACTTCCTTGCGTCGTTATCGTGTCGCTTTCGTATCGCCTTGGTACGGGTACTTCAGTTGGGCGATTCGTTGGTGATCAGGGTGCCGACACCCGCGTTGGTAAAGATCTCCAGCAGGGTGGCGTGGGGCACCCGGCCATCGACGATATGGGCGCTGACGACCCCGTCCTTGACCGCGTCGAGGGCGCAGCGGATCTTCGGCAGCATACCACCGTGGATGGTGCCGTCGGCGATCAATTCGTCGACCTGAGCGGTGGAAAGTCCCGTCATCACCTCACCGTCGCGGTTCATCAACCCGGCCACGTTGGTCAGCAGCATCAGCTTCTCGGCGCCGAGCGCCTCGGCCACCTTGCCGGCCACCAGATCCGCATTGATATTGTAGCTGCGACCCTCGCCGTCGACCCCGATGGGGGCGATCACGGGAATGAAATCCCGGGCGGCGAGCATTTCGATCAGGTCGGTGGAGACGTGTTCCACTTCGCCCACATGGCCGATGTCGATGATCTCGGGCGCCGTCATTTCCGGGCTCTGGTGCTCGACCTTGAGCTGGCGCGCGCGGATCTGGGCGCCATCCTTGCCGGTCAGGCCGATGGCCTTGCCGCCGCACTGATTGATCTGGTTGACGATATCCTTGTTGACCAGTCCGCCGAGCACCATCTCGACCACGTCCATGGTCTCGGCGTCGGTGACACGCATGCCACCGACAAAGCGCGACTCGATGTTGAGCTTGGCCAGCAGATCACCGATCTGGGGGCCGCCGCCGTGGACCACCACCGGATTGATGCCGACTTCCTTCATCAGCACCATGTCCCGGGCGAAGGAGTCGATCAGGGCGTCCTCGGTCATGGCGTTGCCGCCATACTTGACCACCACGGTCTTGCCGGAAAATTTCTGGATATAGGGGAGGGCCTCGGAGAGGACCTCCACCACCAGGCGCGGATCGCGTGCCTGTTCGCTCATGGGCGTCATGTCTCCTGCACGTCAGTTGGGTAGGGTGAGCGAGGCGTCCACGTCGGCCAGCGCCTCGGCAAAGCGCGTGCGAATGCGCTCCAGCGCGGCGGCGTCGTTACCCTCGAAGCGCAGCACCAGCATCGGCGTGGTATTGGACGCGCGGCACAGACCCCAGCCATCCGGGTAGTCCACGCGGATGCCGTCCAGGGTGGTCTTGACGCCCTCGTCACCGAAGTCACCTTCCCGGGCCAGGCGCGCGACCAGGTCGAACTTGGTCTCGTCGGTGACCTCGATGTTGATCTCCGGGGTGCTCAGGTTCTGCGGATAGCGATCGAAGAAGGTGTCGGCGTCGCCGTCGAAGCGCGACAGGATCTCGAGCAGGCGGGCGGCACCATAAAGGCCGTCGTCGAAGCCGTACCAGCGTTCCTTGAAGAAGATATGGCCGCTCATCTCGCCGGCCAGCAGGGCGCCGGTTTCCTTCATCCGTGCCTTGATCAGGGAGTGGCCGGTGCGCCACATTTCCGGCGTGCCGCCGGCCTTCTCGATTACCTCGATCAGCTTGCCGGTGCACTTGACGTCGAAGATCACCCGGGCGTCCGGATTGCGACCGAGCATGTCCTCGGCGAACGCCATCAGCAGATGGTCGGGGTAGATCAGGCGCCCCTTGGGGGTGATCACGCCGAGGCGGTCGCCGTCACCGTCGAAGGCCAGGCCGATGTCGGCGCCGTGCTCGGCCACCGCGTGGATCAGGTCCTTGAGGTTCTCCGGCTTGCCGGGGTCCGGGTGGTGGTTGGGGAAGTTGCCGTCGATGTCCTCGAACAGCGGCACGGTGTCGGCACCGAGCTGTTCGACCAGGCGCGGGCCCAGTTCACCGGCCACACCGTTGCCGCAGTCCACCACCGCCTTGATCGAGCCCGACAGCGAGACGTCTTCGAGGATGCGCTTCAGGTAGGCGTCACGCACATCGTGCTCGGACACCTGGCCCTGGCCTTCGCGCAGATCGCCGTTCTGAAGGCGAGTGTAGAGCGCGGTGATCGCCTCGCCAGAGAGCGTCTCGCCCCCCAGCACCATCTTCAGGCCGTTGTAGTCCGGCGGGTTGTGGCTGCCGGTCAGCATGACCCCGGAGCGGGTACCTTCCAGGGTGTGGGTAGCAAAGTACAGCACCGGCGTCGGCACCATGCCGATGTCGACCACGTCACAGCCGCTGGCGGTGAGGCCGCGGGTCAGGGCCTTGATCAGGCGCGGGCCGGAGAGTCGCCCGTCGCGGGCCACCACTACACGGGATTCGCCGCGGGCCTGGGCTTCGCTGCCGATGGCCTGGCCGATCGCCTCGACCCCGGCTTCGGTCAGGGTCTCGTCGACGACGCCTCGAATATCGTAGGCACGAAAGATCGTGGAGGGGACTTGAGTCATATGAGGGTCCTGTCCTTTTGACGTGGCGCTTGAATGAACGGGTAGTCGAACCTGGGCGTCAGTGGCGGCCGGAGCTGCCGAAACCGCCGCCGCCGCGAAGGCTCTCGGAAAAGTCCTCGACCACTTCCAGCTCGGCCTGGACCACCGGCACCAGCACGTACTGGGCCAGACGTTCGAAGGGCTCGAGGGTGAAGGCGGTGGTCGATCGGTTCCACACCGACACCATCAGTTCGCCCTGGTAGTCGGAGTCGATCAGGCCGACCAGGTTGCCGAGCACGATGCCGTGTTTGTGGCCAAGCCCCGAGCGGGGCAGGATCATGCCGGCCAGGCCCGGATCGGCGATATGGATCGAGAGCCCGGTGCGGACCAGTTCGCAATCCCCGGGGGCCAGCGTCAGCGGCGCGTCGAGCAGGGCGTGAAGGTCCATCCCGGCCGAGCCGTCGGTGGCGTAGCGGGGCATGCGCTCCTTGATCCGTTCATCGAGGATCTTGACGGCGAGGCGAGGGCGCGAGGCAGTGTCGTGCATGAAAGGTCCTTGGTCTTCGGCAGCCACACAGGCTTCCTGATAAATAAGTGGTGTCGTGGCTCAGTTCGGGTTCGGCCGCACCGTCTGACGTCGCGCCTCGAGGCAGGCTCGGGCCTGGGTGATGATGGCCTGGGCCAGGCTGGCCTTGTCCTGGTCGGTCTCTTCGCGGCGGGCGAGAGACTCGCCGTCGCGCCACACCAGGGTTGCGGCATTGCGGTCCGAGCCGAAGCCGAGTCCCTCCCGGGAGACGTCGTTGGCGACGATCATGTCGAGCCCCTTGCGCGCGAGCTTGTCCTCGGCGTAGCGCACCACGTCGCGGGTCTCGGCGGCGAAGCCGACCATCAGCGGACGCGGATCGCGGGCAGCCAGGGTGGCGATGATGTCGGGATTCTTGACCAGCTTCAGGGTAAGACCGTCGTCGTCATCGCGCTTCTTTATCTTGTGCTCGGCCGGAGCCTCGGCGCGATAGTCCGCCACCGCCGCGCAGCCGATGAAGATGTCGCAGCCATCCATCAGCCCTTCGGCCGTGGCGAGGAGTTCTTGTGCGGTTTCTATGTCGTGGCGGGCAACGCCCGGGGGCGTCGGCAGACTGACGGGGCCGGCGATCAGGGTGACACGTGCGCCACTGTCCCGGGCCGCTTCGGCCAGGGCGAAACCCATCTTGCCGGAGCTGTGATTGGACAGGTAGCGCACCGGATCCAGCGGCTCCCGGGTGGGGCCGGCGGTGATCACCACATGAAGGTCTGCGTCCGGGGGCACTGCTTCGCCTTTCTCTCCCACGACGCTTGTCGCTGTCCGGGGCGTGGAGGGAGAGCCGGCATCCAGCAGGGCGCCGAGAATGGCCTCCGGTTCCATCATGCGTCCCGGGCCGACGTCGCCACAGGCCTGGTCACCCTGGTCGGGGCCCAGCAGGGCCCAGCCATCCTCGACCAGCCGGGCGGCGTTGCGCTGGGTCGCCGGATGGCGCCACATGGCCTGGTTCATCGCCGGGGCCAGCATCCGCCGGGCGTCGCTGGCCAGGCAAGCGGTGGTCAACAGATCGTCGGCCATGCCCTGGGCCAGGCGCGCCATCAGGTCGGCGGTGGCGGGGGCGATCAGAATCAGGTCGGCCCAGCGGGCGAGTTCGATATGACCCATGCCGAGCTCGGCGTCGGGATCCAGCAGCGAGGTGCGCACCGCGCGTCCGGTCAGCGCCTGCAGCGTCAGCGGCGTGATGAAGGCCTGGGCTCCCTCTGTCATCACTACCTGCACCTCGCAGCCCGCCTGCACCAGCAGTCGGGCCAGGGAGGCGCTCTTGTAGGCGGCAATACCGGCGCTGATGCCCAGCACAACCCGCTGCCCGGGGCGCAGGCCGCCGGGGCCTGAGCCGGTCAGGCCGCAACCGGAAGAGGAGGGAGCGTGCAACATGAAAAAAGTCCGCAGCCAGAGTCAGCCCTCTACCTTACCACCGGTACCGGATCATGCGTAGCCGCGCACCCTGGCTCCAGATCAGGCAGACCGCACTAGACTCAACGGGTATGTCGGCGCTCGCCGACAGGGCGTGAAGGGAGGATGTGACAAGAGGATGTGGGAAGAGGATGTGGGAAGAGGATGTGGGAAGAGGATGTGGCGGCTGGGTGTGATGACAGAGCGTGTCGAGAGGATGTGACGACAGGGCGTGACGACAGGGCGTGACGACAGGGTGTGACGACAGGGCGTGACGAGAAACGGAGCAGGAGACAGGGATGTCGATACGAGACTGGCCAGAGGGCGAACGCCCTCGCGAGAAGCTGCTGACGCTGGGCCCCACCGCGCTATCCGACGCCGAGCTGCTGGCGATTGTGCTGCGGGTCGGGGTGGCAGGACGCTCGGCGGTGGACCTGGCGCGGGACGTACTGGGTGCCTTCGGCGGACTGCGTGCCCTGCTCGAGGCGCATCAGCAGGAGGTCTGTGCCCAGCGTGGCCTGGGGCTTGCCACTTTCGTTCAGTTGCAGGCCGCCCAGGAGATGTCGCGCCGTCATCTGGCGAGCCATCTGGAGCGGGGCCAGGCGCTGAACTCTCCTGCACGGGTCAGGACCTTTCTTTCCGCCCAGCTTCGTCATCTGGACCACGAGGCCTTCGCCGCACTGTTTCTCGATGCCCAGCATCGGGTGATCCGCTTCGAGGTGCTGTTTCGCGGCACCCTGGACAGCGCCTCGGTGTACCCGCGTGAGGTGGCCAAACGTGCCCTGGCGCTGGGGGCGGGCGCCTTGATCCTGTGCCACAACCATCCCTCCGGGGTGGCCGAGCCCAGTGATGCCGACCGGCGTATCACCGATCGCCTGAAAGAGGCACTGGGCCTGTTCGATATCCGTGTACTGGATCATTTTGTGGTGGGAGACGCAGAAGTGGTGTCATTTGCCGAGCGAGGTTGGGTATAATGCGCCGCGCGCAAAGAGAGCTGGCCCAGGCGGGGCGAGGATCGTCTCGATCCTATCGCGTCCTGGCCGGGCGACTCTCTACCCGAACACGTCACGTCATCGCCGTCGACGCAGCGGAGCCGTTTCGAGCACCTCGACACGGGCCGTGAGCGAGCGACCTGGCGAACGTTGGTGTATCCCTTGCCCATGGAGGCAGGGTCTGGTATAAAGTGCACCCTTTGAATTCCCTTGGGTCAAAAGCACGGGGCTCATGACAGGGCTCGAGGTTGCTGAGGGCATGATGAATGCGGACTTTCGCCGGCACCGCGCGGCCAGTCTGCGACACATCCCTTCGGTTCTCGCCCTTCCCGGTTTGCCCGACAGGTTTTGAACAACTCGCCACGCGGTTGGAGGCTCTCATGTCCAAAGTATGTCAGGTTACCGGCAAGCGCCCGGTGACTGGTAACAACGTTTCACACTCCCAGCGCAAGACCCGTCGTCGTTTCTTGCCGAACCTTCACAGCCATCGCTTCTGGGTCGAGTCCGAAAAGCGTTTCGTGACCCTGCGTGTTTCCTCCAAGGGCATGCGCATCATCGACAAGAAGGGCATCGAAGAGGTGCTCAGCGATATCCGTAAGCGCGGCGACGCCATCTAAGGATGACGTCCTCGGGAGCCCACTGGTTCGCCTGAGCGAACGGCCTCCGCCGACTTGAATGACTGGCCTGGTGTGCACGACGCGTACCAGGCGGCAAACTGGGAGAAGTCTCATGCGTGACAAGATTCGTCTGGTGTCCAGCGCCGGTACCGGCCACTTCTACACCACCGACAAGAACAAGCGTAACACTCCGGACAAGATGGAAATGAAGAAGTTCGATCCGGTGGTTCGCAAGCACGTGATGTACAAGGAAGCCAAGATCAAGTAAGGCTTGATCTCGCTTCCACCGCAGGCGAGTTGTCGCCTGTCACCGAGAACCCGGCCCCGAGGTCGGGTTCTTGCGTATGTCCCTGTCAGCGGCCCTGGGCGATGGCATGATGTCGCTCGCTGCTCGCCGCTCTAACCCCAGGCCCCAGGTGTGCCATGCCAGAGCTTCCCGAAGTCGAGACCACCCGGCGCGGCATCGCCCCCCACGTACAAGGGCGCGAGATCCGTGAGGTGCTGGTGCGCCAGTCGCGCCTGCGGGTGCCGGTGCCTGAGGATCTCGCCGATCGTCTGATCGGCGCCCGCCTCGGCGAGATTCGCCGTCGCGCCAAGTACCTGCTGCTGCCGGTGCTGTCGGGCGAGGGCGGTGAGAGCGCAGAGAGCGTCGAGATCGGCGAGACGGTCGCCAGCACCGAGGGCACCTGCACGGGCGCGTCCCGGGCGGACGACGGCGGCGGAGTGCGCGAAAAGGGCACCCTGCTGTGGCACCTGGGCATGTCCGGTAGCCTGCGTATTGCCCGCCTCGGTGAGCTGCCCAGGAAGCACGACCATGTGGACCTGGTGCTCGAGGACGGCGTCATCCTGCGCTATCACGACCCGCGTCGTTTCGGCTTCGTCGATTGGCTCCGGGACGACGAGGCCCACGATACCCGCTTGTCGCGGCTAGGCCCCGAGCCGTTGTCGCAGGCCTTCGACGGCGCCCGGCTGTACGCCCTGTCGCGGGGGCGCCAGGCGGCGGTGAAACCGTTCTTGATGGACAACGCCGTGGTCGTCGGGGTGGGCAATATCTACGCCAGCGAAGCGCTGTTTCTGGCCGGTATCGATCCGCGCCGCGCTGCCGGTCGCATCGGACGCGAGCGCTACGATCGCCTGGCCGCCGCCGCCAAGGAGGTGCTGGCCGCGGCCATCACCCAGGGCGGCACCACCCTGCGCGACTTCGTCAGCGGCACCGGCGAACCCGGCTACTTCGCCCAGCGCCTCAACGTCTATGGGCGTGCCGGCGCACCCTGCCGCCGTTGTGGCGGTGAGCTGAAGCACGTGACTCTGGGGCAGCGTGCCAGTGTCTTTTGTCCCCGCTGTCAGCGTTAGAGGAAACACTGTATAAATTGCTGCGCTCGACATCTCGGTCGCCGGCGGTGCTCAAGGTCTTCATTTAGCCGCATGTAAACTCCGGCCTCTGCGCTCCGGCGACAACCGACCTGTCATCGCTCGCGACATTTATTCAGCGCTTCCCGAGATTTGAGCTGATGGCGATTTTGAAAAACTTCTAGAGAGAGTGATCACCGTGACTCGTCCGCTGCGCCTGAAAAAGAACGCCGATCGTCGCCTCAAGTCCGGCCACCTGTGGCTGTATTCCAACGAGATCGACATCGCCGAGACGCCGCTCAAGGGGCTCGAAGTCGGTGAGCAGGTCATCGTCGAGGCCGCCAATGGCAAGCCCATGGGTCTGGCCTACGTCAATCCCAACTCGCTGATCTGCGCCCGCATCGTCTCGCGTGACCCGAGCATGCGGCTGGATCGCTCGCTGCTGGTGCATCGCCTGAATCAGGCCCTGGCGCTGCGCCAGAGCCTGTTCGACAAGCCGTTCTATCGCCTGGTCCATGGTGAGGCCGATCTGCTGCCGGGGCTGGTCATCGACCGCTACGCCGAGGTGCTGGTGGTCCAGCTCAACACCGCCGGCATGGAAGCGGTGAAGGACGAGCTGCTCGACGCACTCGACAAGGTGCTGTCCCCTGCCTGTGTGGTGCTGCGCAACGACACCAGTGGTCGTCGTCAGGAAGGCCTCAGCGAGGTGGTAGAGGTGGTCAAGGGCGAGCTGCCGGAGCAGGTGCTGCTGGAAGAGAACGGCGTGCAGTTCGCCGCCCCCGTGCTCGACGGCCAGAAGACCGGCTGGTTTTACGACCACCGCATCAATCGCGCCTGGCTCAATCAGCGGGTGGCTGGCAAGCGGGTGCTGGACCTGTTCAGCTACGTCGGTGGCTGGGGCGTGCAGGCGGCGGCCCATGGCGCCAGCGAAGTGCTGTGCGTGGATGCCAGCGAGTCAGCGCTGGATCGCGTCGCCGAGAACGCCGCGCTCAACGGCCAGCACGAGCGGGTCGCTGTGGGTCACGGCGACGCCTTCGAGGCGCTGGCGGCGCTCAAGGCCGACGGCGAGAAGTTCGACGTGATCGTGCTCGATCCGCCGGCCTTCATCAAGAGGCGCAAGGATATCGCCAACGGCGAGCGTGCCTACGCCCGACTCAATCGCGACGCCATGCGCCTGCTGGGTCGCGATGGCCTGCTGCTGTCCGCCTCCTGCTCCATGCACCTGGCACAGGATCGCCTGGTCGACGTGGTGCGCGGTGCGGTACGTCACCAGGATCGTCAGGGACAGATCCTGTTCCAGGGCCACCAGGGACCGGATCACCCGGTGCACCCGGCGATCCCCGAAACCGCCTACCTCAAGGCGCTCGGTGTGCGCGTCTTTCGCGACTGAGCAAGGCGCGACTGAGCAAGGCGCGATTGAACAAGGCATGAGCTAGATAGGCGCGACGTGACTCGCCGTGGCTGAACAGGCTGGGCCGAACTGGCTGGGCCGAAAAAGGCGCAGGGGCTTGCCTCGGGCGATGGAAGTGTCACATCGTGCCTGGGCAAGCCCGCGCCAAGGAAGACACCATGACCGAGGTTCCCTGGACCCTGATCTTTTCCCACGGCAACGCCCTGCTGGTGGGCCACGTGCGCAACCTGCTCGACGCCGCCGGGATCCCCTGCGAACTGCGCAACATGACCCTCGGCGGTGGCGCCGGGGAGCTGCCGCCGCTGGAGTGCGAGCCCCAGGTGTGGGTCGCCGAGCACAACCGTGAGCGAGCCGAAGCGCTGGTGAAACAGGCGCTCGAGGAGCCAGCGCCGGACAGCGCCTGGCGCTGCCGGGCCTGCGGCGAGGAGCTCGAAGGGGCCTTCGATACCTGCTGGAACTGCGGTGGCCGCAAGGAGGACGATCATGACCGCTGAACACGGTGCCTTCGACTGGGATCTGCCCCGGCCCTTCGTGATCGACATCCTGGTGGCGCCCGAGGCCATCGACCACTATGGCCACGTCAACAACGCCCAGTACCTGCGCTGGGTGGAACAGGCCAGCTGGGAGCACTCCGGCCAGCTGGGTCTGACCCTGGAACACTACCGGGCGCTGGATCGCGCCATGGCGGTGCACCGTCACGAACTCGACTATCTGGCGCCGGGTTTCGAGGGCGAACGCCTGGCCATGGCCACCTGGATCGTCGCCTGCGACTCGCGCCTGACCCTGACCCGCCGCTTTCAACTGATACGCCCGCAGGATGGTGTCACCCTGCTGCGTGCACGTACCCGCTACGCCTGCATCGCTCTCTCAAGCGGCCGTCCCCGCCGTCTTCCTCCCGAATTCGTCAGCGCCTACGGCGGCGCCCTGGTCGCGGAAAGCTGACGATAACGTCCTGACGACAGGGACCTGACCACACAGACCTGAGCGTACACAGCTGGCCTCCGCCCCTTCCGGCAATTTTCTGGCACCCTGGGTGTCGAGTTGGCGAATCTCAATACTGGCAGCTTTTTTGTCCTGACCCTGGGTGTGATAGGTCGCACTTTGTTCCTGAATGCGTCTAAAGACTCCCTGGGTTCATGGAAGAACTGCAGCACTTTGGACCACGAGGTAGAGGCGGGAGGGTCAGCCTGGTGGCCGTGGACGGCGACGTGGTCAACGACCGCCTCAGCGAGGTGGCCCTGGGAGTCAAGATTTGCGGGTGTGTTGTGCCACTTAACAGATATGTTATAACATAACATTTTGTGCGAGTGTGATGGTCTCAGACGCCTTGTGCAATCGGCGCGGCGGGAGGAGCGGTGAGATGCCAACGATGGATGACGCAGCGCATCTTCTCGAGATGCCGGACGACGACTACATGAACGGTGAGCAACTGGTGTTCTTTCGATGCCGATTGCTGCAGGAACGGGCGCTGGTCGAGGAGCGACTGCAGGAGGTTCGCCTGCGCATGTCGGCTCGAGAAAGGTCGAGCGACGATCTGGACCAGGCAGCCCAGGAGGAAGAGCTTCAGCTGCAGCTTCGCCAGGCCGACAGGGAAACCCGCTTGCTGGCCAATATTGCCAGCGCCTTGAAGCGCGTCGAGACGGGTGAGTACGGCTACTGCGAGGAGACCGGCGTTCCCATCGGACTTCCCCGGCTGTTGCACCGGCCCACGGCGCGTCTGTGCCTCGAAGCCAAGCAGCGCCAGGAACAGAGAGAACATCACTTCGCCAGGACGCGGAAGTAGCGGCGCCGGTAAGCATCCACCGCTTGTGACCGTGATGGCCGCCCCAAGGGCGATGCTGAGTCCGGACGAGTGCCTGCTCGGTGGGCTTGTCCACGGATGATCCAACCGGCTCAGCGAAGGCGGTGGCGTATGTCGCATCAAGATTCGCCCATGCCGACTACGCCGGGCGACGATTACTATCTGATTCGCAGGAATCACAACCAAGGAAGCATGAATGATTCGCAAGAATCCCTACGGTGATTTGCCGGTTGTCCACCCCAGCGCCTTTGTCGATCCCACGGCCATTCTCTGTGGGCGGGTGATCGTCGAGGAGAACGTCTTCATCGGCCCCTACGCGGTCATTCGTGCCGATGAGGTCGATGCCGATGGCAAGATGGAGCCGATGATCATCGGCGCCCACTCCAATATCCAGGACGGCGTCGTCATCCACTCCAAGTCCGGCGCGGCGGTGATCATTGGTGCACGCACGTCGATTGCGCATCGCGCCATCGTGCACGGTCCCTGCGTGGTCGGAGAGAGCGCCTTTATCGGTTTCAACAGCGTGCTGTTCAACTGCACTATCGGCAAGGGCGCGGTGGTGCGCCATAACGCCGTGGTAGATGGTTGCGACCTTCCCGACGACTTCTATGTGCCGTCCACCGAGCGCATTGGCCCCGGGACCGATCTGGACACCCTGTCCCGAGTAACGGTCCAGGATTCAGCGTTTTCCGAAGACGTGGCGCGCACCAACAATAGCCTGGTGGAAGGCTATAGGCGGATCCAGAACTCTTTCTAGCCCGGCGCCCTGGTTCGAGGATAGGCGGATGGCCTCTGGGCGGCGAGACGGGAGGTTTGGCAACCGCAAGCGCTTGCGCGCCTGATGCAAGGCGAAGGAGGGGGGTAGCGCCCTTTATCGGCCACGGTTGTTCGCTGTCGCCAATCCGCTACGCGCTTTTTCGCGCCTTGTCAGCTTGTGTTCATGTGGGCTTAATGCCGCGCTCACCCGCCTGACAGGATGCAACGAGCGGCCCACGGTAGCCTCGGGATGTGCCTTCATCCCAGAGGATTACCGCCATGACCTGTGCCGCTGCCGTGACTCCCTTCGCCGTCCCCGCCACCGCCAAGTGGGCCTTTACCACCCGCCGCGCCAGGCGCGATGACGTCCGTTCCCTGGTCAGTCTCGACCATCCTTTGCGCGCCGGTGACCTGATCCTGTGTGAAGTCCTCCAGGTCGGGCAGCACAAGCGGGTCCAATTGGCCTGCGGCCGTCCCAGCGAGAGCTATCCCGGTGATCTGCTGGTGCTGTGTGTGGGAGATCGCTACGCACCGGATCAATTCATGGGCCGCGCTGAGGTGGATGTGCGTATGGATCTGCTGGCCGGTGGCGGCATCGCCGGCAAGGTCGAGGCGGCACATGCCAGGATGGCTCGCCCCACTCAGTTGCGACCGCTGGGTTTTCTCGCCGACCTTCATGGCGAGGTGATCAATATTGACCGCTATGCCATCGCCGATGCGCGTATCCCCGATGACATAGTGGTGCTTGGGGTGTTCGGCGCTTCGATGAATGCCGGCAAGACTACGGCGGCGGTGAGCCTGGCCCACGGCCTCCAACGTGCGGGCTTTGCGGTGGAGGGGGTCAAGGCCACCGGCACCGGCGCCTTTGGTGACTTCAACGCCTTCGCTGACGCCTCGGTGGCCGTCAGTGACTTTACCGATGCCGGCATGGCGTCGACCTTCCGCTGTCCGCTCGAGCGCATCGAACGTGGCTTCGAGGCGCTGGTCGGAGGTGCGGCGGCGCGCGGTGCCGAGGTGGTGGTGGTGGAAATCGCCGACGGGGTGTTCCAGGACGAGACCGCTGCCATCCTGGCGGATTCCACGATCATCGAGCGCCTGGACGGTATCCTGTTCGCGGCTCCGGATGCGCTGGGTGCGGTCGGGGGTGTGTCGGTGCTCAAACGTCATGGCCAAACGCCCTTTGCCCTGGCGGGGATGGTCAGTCTGTCGGCGCTCGGTAGCCGTGAAGCCAGCGGCGAGACCGGGCTGCCGGTGGTCAAGCGTGAGGCGCTGTGTGACCCCGAGGCGGTATCGAGGCTGGTGGCGCCAATCATCAGAAGGCGTCTCGGTCAGACCATGCTCAAGGACCTGACAGAGGATAACCGGCTTGCCACGGGTGCCGCCGCATGAGCGAGCTTCCCGAACTCTCGGGGCGTGGCAGAGGCCGTCATATCGCGCTGGTGGTGGGCTTGGGGATCATCCAGGCTGGGCTGATGATGGCCACGGCCTTCGCCACCCGCGATGTCTTCGTCGCACTGCGTTCGACGTCCGGCTCGACCTACTCCCAGCTGCCGCTGACCTCGCTGCTGATACTGGCAGCGGCAGCGCTGGTGATCGCTGCCTGCCAGGCCCTGGCCAGGGTCCGGGGCGAGGCCATCGGCCAGAGCTACGCGGTGGAGCTTCGCAGCGTCGTCTTCCGCGCCATCGCTGCCCTCGGTGCCGAGCGTGCCGGTCGTCGTCTCGGAGGGCTGTCGCTGCGCTTTGTCGGTGACCTGGCGGCGGCCCGGGGCTGGGTCGGCATGGGCATCACTCGGCTGGTGTCTGCGGCGGTGGTCTTTCCCATGGCGGCGCTGTGCCTGTGGCTGATCGATCCCGTCCTGGCGCTGGCCGGCATGCTACCCATATTCGCCGCCGTGGCGCTGGCCGCCGGGCTGGGTCTGGCGCTGGGCCGCCTGCATCGGGATCTGCGAAGGCGGCGTGCCGGGGTGGCCATTGCCGCGATGGAGCGGATTCCCATCGCCCGCGAGCTGGCGTTGATGAATCGCCTGCCCCGTGAAATCGCCAGCCTGGAGCGCAAGGGACGTCGCAGTGCCGAGGACGCCGTGCGTCGCGTACGTCGGGTATCGCTGCTGCGTGCGCTGCCCAACGCTTCTCTGGGGCTTGGTGGAGCGGCGGTGCTGTGGGCTACGGCGCGCTTTGGTCTGGCGGCGGCGGACGCCGCCGCGGCACTGTCGGTGCTGGCGATCCTGGTGGTACCTGTGCGCGAATGTATCGGCGTATGGGATCGCTACAGCGCCTGGTGTGTCGCCCGCGACAAGTGTCGGGCACTGCTCGCGCGGACCGAGGCCTTGCCGCGAGTGCGTCGACGTGGACGGCCGGTGCCGCTGGATCTGGAGCACCTCCGGGTGGGTGGCTGCACCCTGCATCTGCGTATTCGCGCGGGCCAGCGGGTGTGTCTCGCCACCGATGATCCCGACCTGGCGTCGCGGGTGCTGGCGGTGCTGGCACGGCGGCGTGCACCCGAGGCGGGGCGACTGCGGTTTGACGGCTTGCCGACCGAGCCGGCCATCGCCTGTATCGGTGATCGCCCCGCCTTGCTCAGGGGCAGCCTGCGCCGCGCGCTGACCATGGGGGCCGCCGCGCGCCCCGACGATGACGACATCGGCCGGGTGGCGCGAGAGTGTGGTCTAGGCCCTGCGATCGCTCGCCTGGGAGGTCTGGATGGGCGGATCGAGGAAGCAGGGCACAATCTGACACCCGGCGAGTCCCTGCGGTTAGCCCTGGTCCAGGCGCTGCTGTCGCGCCCTGATCTGGTGGTGGTCGACAGTTACCTGTGGCCGCTGCTCAAGGACGCCGTCGAGCTGTTCACGCTGCTTGACGCACGCTGCCAGGCGACCCTGGTGCACAATCTACCTGATTCGGTCACCGGCGGTGCCGGCATGTTGCTGCGCCTGTCGGAGAACATGGATCATCCGAAAACGCCTTCCGTCTGCGGGAACAGTAAACTGGGGTCATGAAAATCATCAGTGTCGTAACCGCCTATACCCTGGTCTTGCTGACGATGGCCTGCACCGGAGCGGTGTTGGCCTACTGGAGCGTCGAGCGCAGTACCTGGTTGAGCGATCGCATGAACCTGGCGCATCACTCCTACGAAGCACACCTGAATCTGTCGACCCACAGCTATCGGCTGTTCAAGCAGTACGCAGATGCCTTGCTGATCGGTGATCAGGACGGCGGTGAGGGGGAGCGCAGGTTACAGGAGCTGGTGCGCCAGGATATCGGCGAGATCCGCGATATCATCGGCGCCGAGATCGAGCTGGTAGGGGACGAGGAAGTCGAGGAGCTGGAACTGCTGGCCAGGCTCGAGGACCAGCTGGACGAGGTGATCCGCGGCTACGCTGAGCTGCTCGACTCGGAGCGGGAGCTCGATCCGGTCAGCCGCTGGTTGAGTTTCTATGCGCTGCTCGATGAAGCCATTGATGAACGCTTTCGCAAGCTGATGGACGTGGCCCTGGAGGGCGAGATCGAGGAGGTGCGCGAAGCCCGCGAGGAATTGGCCCGAGGCGCCCGCCAGACGCGCTGGCTGGCGCTCGGGTTTGCGCTGCTGGCGGTGGTGCTGACGGTGGCGGTCATGGTGTTCTACCGTTGGCGGGTATCGCGGCGCTTTCAGAGGCTGATGGCGGGCGTCGAGCGTATGCACGGGGGTGCCTTCGGTCATGCCATCAAGGTCTCCGGCGGTGACGAATTAGGCCGCATCAGCCGTCTGCTCAATCAGATGGGTGCAGACGTGCACTCCCAGCGGCGCGCGCTCGAGCGCCAGAACAGCGCGCTGGAGGAGGCGGTGGCGGATCGCACCGGAGAACTCGAAAGGTTGCTGGAGGAAGCGCGTCGGGCCGAACGGCATCGGCGTCGACTACTGGCCGATGTCAGCCACGAGCTGCGCACACCGTTGACCATCATCCAGGGCGAATGCGACGTGGTACTGCGCGCGCGCCAACCCGACGAGGACGACTACCGCGAGGCGTTGCGTCGTGCCCGTGAGGCGGCCGGCCATACTGCTGCTCTGATCGACGACCTGCTGACCATCGCACGGCAGGAGAGCGGCGAATTGCGCCTGCAACCGCAACCCACCGAACTGGTCGGGTTTCTCAAGGATGTCATCAGTCTGTCATCGGTGCTGGTGTCTCTTGAGACCGAGGTGACCGTTGCCCCCGTGGAGGTGGATCGCCTGCGTCTACGCCAGTCGGTGCTGGCGCTTCTTCAGAATGCCCGGGTCCACGGGGGCCCCCGGGTGGTGGTGCGCCTGTGGCGTCATGGTGGTGGCTGGCGAATCGCGGTGGAGGACGATGGCAGGGGGGTATCGGCGGTCGATAAGGCGGTGGTGTTCGAACGCTTTTATCGCGGTGCCAATGCCTCCACCAACTACACTGAGGGCAGTGGTCTGGGACTACCCATTGTCCGTGCTATCGCCCGTGCCCACGGAGGGGAGGCCGGTCTGGAGGACCGGCCGGGAGGCGGGCTGATCGTCTACATCGATGTGCCAGGGATGGCCGAGGAGTCCACGACGACGTGAACGTGCTGGTAGTGGAAGACGAAGATAGGGTCGCGGACTTTCTGTGTCGCGGGCTCAAGGGCGAGGGGTGGACCGCCACCCGTGCCGGTGATGGTGAAACCGCCTTGTCGCTGTTGAAGGAGGGCGGTTTTGATGTGGTGCTGCTCGACATCATGCTGCCGGGGCTGTCCGGGCATGAGGTGTGCACGCGAGTCAGGGCACGGGGCGACGAGGTCCCGATTCTGATGCTGACGGCCCTGGATGCCACCGACGAGAAGATCGTGGGGCTTCGCAAGGGAGCCGACGATTATCTGAGCAAGCCCTTTTCCTTCGACGAGCTGATTGCGCGCATGGAGGCCTTGCATCGACGCGCCCGGGCACGGGCAGGCGCGACACCGGGCGCTCAGGCGGAGGATCCGGTGCAGTTCGATCGCGAGGCGCTGTGCCTGAAGGTCGACGGTGAGGTCGTCGAGTTGTCGACCAAGGAGCGTGATCTGCTGGCGCTATTGCTCGGCAATGCCGGGCGGGTGATGAGCCGTGAACGTATCCTCAACGCGGTCTGGGGGCTCAACGAGGACCCCATGACCAATACCGTCGATGTCTACGTGGGGCGGGTTCGGCGTAAGCTCGGTGACCACGCCTCGCGCATCACTACGGTCCGCGGCGCCGGATACCGCTACGACGCTCAAGGCCTTTGAGGTCCTTTACCATCGGGTTGTCTCCGGGGCAGAACTTCACGCCCTGGTGTGTCTTGCTGTTTTTAGGGGCCTGGGAAGAAAGTTCAAAGGTCTTTGAGGGTGAAGTTTTCTGATCTTTCCGTTTTTTCGCCGGGGGTTTATTGGCAAAAAATTCCTGTGCTTCACTGTGGGTGACGATAAAAAATCTGTTGTACGAATCGATGGGAGAGTCGCCATGCAGATCGCCGTCCCCAAGGAAATCAAGAACCATGAGTACCGCGTCGCCCTGACCCCCAGTGGTGCGCGGGAGCTGACCGAGCGTGGCCACGCGGTGGTTGTGCAGGCCGGTGCGGGTGAGGGCGCCGGTTTTGCCGACGAGGCCTATCAGGCTGCCGGTGCCACCATCGAGGCCGACGTGGACGCGCTGTTCGATGGCGCCGAGTTGATCCTCAAGGTCAAGGAGCCCCAGCCCGAAGAGGTGGCCCGGCTGCGCCCCCAGCACACCCTGTTCACCTACCTGCATCTGGCTGCCGAAGAAACCCTGACCAAGGGGCTTCTGGACAGCGGCGCGACCTGCATCGCCTACGAGACCATCACCGCGCCTCAGGGCGGACTACCCCTGTTGGCGCCGATGAGCACCGTGGCCGGACGCATGGCCGTGCAGGCCGGTGCCCACAGTCTCGAAAAGGCCCAGGGCGGTGCGGGTGTATTGCTGCCCGGGGTGCCTGGGGTGCCGCCTGCCAAGGTTACCGTGATCGGCGGTGGGGTGGTCGGCGAGAACGCCGCCCGCATGGCGTTGGGGCTGGGCGCCGATGTCAGCGTGCTGGACAAGTCGATCCCGCGCCTCGAGACCCTGGATGATCGCTACCAGGGGCGCATGAAGACGGTGTTTTCCTGCGCCGACGCACTGGAAGAAGCGGTGCGCGAATCGGACCTGATCATCGGGGCGGTGCTGGTCCCGGGGGCGGCGGCGCCCAAGCTGATCAACCGCGCCATGCTGTCGGAAATGAAGCCGGGGGCGGTGCTGGTGGACGTGGCCATCGATCAGGGCGGTTGCTTCGAGACCTCCAGGCCCACCACCCATGCCGAGCCGACCTACGTGGTGGACGGCGTCGTGCACTATTGTGTCGCCAACATGCCGGGTGCGGTGGCGCGCACCTCGACCCAGGCCCTGACCAACGCCACCCAGCCGTTTGTGGTGGCGCTGGCCGACAAGGGCTGGCGTCGGGCGCTCGGTGAGGATCGTCACTTCGCCGCCGGTCTCAATGTCCATGACGGCCAGCTCACCTACGCAGCCGTAGGGGAGGCCTTCTCGCTGCCGGTGATCAGCGTGGAGAGTGTGCTCGGCTGATGTGATTGGCCAAGGGTCGGCCGGGGCGGCGCTGTCGCCCCGGTCGCCATCCACAGGCCTTGGCGTTACCATAGCGGGCATTTGCCGATACTAGAGTGCCGTCCATGTCCGCAACGACCACCGCTTCCGACAAGACCCGGGTGCTGACCGGTATCACCACCACCGGTACCCCCCATCTGGGCAACTACGTCGGGGCCATCAAGCCGGCGATCGAGGCCAGCCTCGATCCCAACGTGCAGTCCTACTACTTCCTCGCCGATCTGCACGCGCTGATCAAGTGTCAGGACCCGCAGCGGGTCCAGCAGTCGCGCCTCGAGATCGCCGCCACCTGGATGGCGCTGGGGCTGGACACCGACAACGCCATCTTCTATCGCCAGTCCGATATCCCCGAGATTCCCGAGCTGACCTGGATGCTGTCCTGCGTCTGTGCCAAGGGCCTGATGAACCGCGCCCACGCCTACAAGGCGGCGGTGGCGGAGAACGACGAAGCCGGCAACCAGGATCCGGACAAGGGTGTCACCATGGGGCTGTTCGGCTATCCGGTGCTGATGGCCGCCGACATCCTGATGTTCCAGGCCAACAAGGTGCCGGTGGGACGCGACCAGATCCAGCATATCGAGATGGCCCGAGACATGGCCGGGCGCTTCAATCATCTCTACAAGGGTGACTTCTTCACCCTGCCCGAGGCAGTGGTGGACGAGCGGGTCCAGGTATTGGGTGGCCTCGACGGTCGCAAGATGTCCAAGAGCTACAACAACACCATCCCGCTGTTCGTGCCGGAAAAGAAGCTGCTCAAGCTGGTGCGCAAGATCAAGACCAACTCGCTGGAGCCCGGCGAGCCCAAGGATCCCGACACCTGCACCCTGTTCCAGATCTATTCGGCCTTCGCCAGCGCCGAGGAAACCCAGGCCATGCGTGATGACTACGCCGCGGGCATCGGCTGGGGGGACGCCAAGAACCGGGTCTTCGAACACCTCAACGAACAGCTGCGCGCCCCGCGTGAGCGTTACCAGGCGCTCATGGAAGATCCGGGCCATATCGAGACGGTGCTGCTTCAAGGGGCCGAGCGTGCTCGTGCCGAGGCTGCTCCGCTGATGGATCGACTGCGTGTCGCCGCGGGGCTTGGTCGCTTCGTTTGAGCCGTTTCCTACGCGTCTCATCGTCGAGTCGCTCT
The DNA here is from genome assembly GCF_003056325.1 of Halomonas sp. BN3-1. NCBI lineage: Bacteria > Pseudomonadati > Pseudomonadota > Gammaproteobacteria > Oceanospirillales > Halomonadaceae > Halomonas > Halomonas sp. BN3-1. The sequence goes on from NZ_PYVV01000014.1 coordinate 60,633, forward strand.
TGTCTGAGCTAAAGTGCGCATGGGCCCTGCGTTGAGGGCCCGCTTTTGCGGGGCTTTCTCGACGGCGTGCTAGAGTGGGCACAAAGGAAGAATGGTATAACGCCTTGTCAGGCAGGCGCCGCCTGAGCCCGGTGCATCGCGCACGGGCGATGTCGTCAGTGTTTCCCCAAGGGTACCGAGAAGAGTGCCCGGACTCGCCAGAGTCCCTTGACCGAGTCACCAAACGAGACGAGAGATGAGCACAGAACCCAAGCGTCCCCTCTATATTCCCTACGCTGGACCCTCTCTGCTGGAGATGCCGCTGCTCAACAAGGGCAGCGCCTTCACCCAGAAGGAGCGCCTGCAGTTCAACCTGATCGGCCTCTTGCCGCAGAACGTCGAGACCATCGACGAACAGGTCGAGCGTGCCTACCACCAGTACCAGCAGTGCCAGAATGACCTGGACCGCCATATCTACCTGCGGGCGATCCAGGACGACAACGAGACGCTGTTCTTCCGCCTCGTCTCCGAGCATCTCGAGGAGATGCTGCCGATCATCTACACCCCCACGGTCGGCAAGGCCTGTGAGGAGTTCTCCAATATCTATCGCAACCACCGGGGGCTGTTCATCTCCTACCCCGACCGCGAGTACATGGACGACATCCTGCGCAGCGCCACCAAGGACAACGTCAAGGTGATCGTGGTCACCGACGGCGAGCGCATCCTCGGCCTCGGTGACCAGGGCATCGGCGGCATGGGCATCCCCATCGGCAAGCTGTCGCTGTACACCGCCTGTGGCGGCATCAGCCCGGCCAATACTCTGCCGATAATGCTCGACGTCGGTACCAACAACCAGCAGTTGCTGGACGACCCGCGCTACATGGGCTGGCGCCACCCGCGTATCAGCCAGGAAGAATACGACGAGTTCATCGATGCCTTCATGCAGGCGGTGAAGCGGCGCTGGCCCAAGGTACTGCTGCAGTTCGAGGACTTTGCCCAGGCCAACGCCATGCCGCTGCTGGAGCGCTATCGCGACGAGCTATGCTGCTTCAATGATGACGTCCAGGGCACCGCTGCGGTCTGCGTCGGCACCCTGATGGCGGCCTGCCAGGCCCGTGGCGAGGGCATGGCCCGTCAGCGGGTGGTGTTCGTCGGCGCCGGCTCCGCCGGCTGCGGCATCGCCGAGATGGTGGTGGTGGCGATGATGGCCGAAGGCCTGACCGAGTCCCAGGCCCGCGAGCGGGTCTACATGGTCGATCGCGAGGGCCTGGTGACGGACGACCAGACCTGGCTGCGTGACTTCCAGCGCCGCCTTGCCCACCCGGCCGGTATGGTCGAGGGCTGGGAAGGTCAGGACCTGCTCGAGGTGGTCAAGCAGGTTCAGCCGACGGTGCTGCTCGGCGTCTGTGGCCAGAAGGGTATCTTCACCGAGGCGGTGGTCAAGGCGATGCACGCCAACTGCAAGATGCCGCTGATCATGCCGCTGTCCAACCCCACTTCGCGGGCCGAAGCGATCCCCTCCGACGTGCTCGAGTGGACCAACGGCGACGCCCTGGTGGCCACCGGCAGTCCCTTCGCCCCGGTCGAGATCAATGGTCGTCGCATTCCCATCGCCCAGTGCAACAACGCCTACATCTTCCCGGGGATCGGCCTCGGGGTGGTGGCAAGCGGTGCACGCCGCGTCACCGATGCGATGCTGATGGCGGCCTCACGGGCTCTGGCCCGGGAGGCACCGATCGTCAAGGAGGGCGAGGGTGCCATGCTGCCGGCGCTGTCGCGCATCCGCGATATCTCCAAGTCGATCGCCTTCGACGTGGCGGCCCAGGCCCAGCACGAGGGCGTGGCCCTCAAGAGCGACGGTACCAAGCTGCGCCGCGACATCGAAAAGAGCTGCTGGATGCCCAACTATCGCGACTATCGTCGCCGCGCCTTCTAGGCGTCCGCGCGTTCAAGCGATCACTGAACCCCGCCACAAGGCGGGGTTTTTACTTTCTTGAGCACTGAGTAGACACCAGAGAAGGATGCAAGTCGGCTGTGGCTTTGATGGAGAGCCGCCAGTCGCCCAGCGGGCCCGGGTAGCAAAGAGGCTTCTGTATCAACCGGCCAGGTGTCTTGGGGCGGCTTGCTCTAGACAGCCATGCCCGTTACGGGTATAGTTGGGTGAGGTGAATGAGGATGAGTGTATCGACGTCTTGAAACGACGGGACTTTGCGCGGTGGCAGTCGGGCGAGAAGTTGTCCGATGAGGCCCTGTGCAAGGCAGTCCAGGAAATGGAAAGCGGATTGATTGATGCTGACCTGGGTGGCCACTTATACAAGAAGCGGGTTGCCCGCCCTGGTGCAGGCAAAAGCGGTGGCTACCGTACCTTGTTATCAGCCCGTCTTGGTCAACGTTATGTATTCCTGCATGGGTTCCCGAAAAGCGACAAGTCGAACATCACGCGGGACGAGAAAAAAGCGCTCCAATATGCTGGCAAGCTATTTCTAGAACTTTCCCCCGAGCAGTTGGCAAAGGCGTTGCAAGCGGGTGTTCTACTGGAGGTGCGTTGTGACGAGCAAAATCATTGAATCCTTGCGCGGCGAGTTGGCCGCATTGCAAGACGCTGGCGCGATCAGCAAGGTAACCATGCGTCAGTTTGACACAATGTGTCCTCCACCGGTGCGCGAGTTCAGTGCCGGTGACATCAAGCGTCTACGTGAGGCGTTGAATTTCAGCCAGCCGGTGTTCGCCCATCACCTGCACACCACTGCCTCGACGGTGCGCAAGTGGGAGCAGGGCGAAACGCGCCCGGCCGGCCCTGCGCTCAAGCTGCTCAACGTCATCGCTGATAAGGGCTTGCAAGCCATTATTTGAAACTGCTCCTGTGGCGGTACCGAGCGAGGTGTCAAGACATGCCCGTTCAGTCCCCTGTGCCTGAAAACTGCCTACCTTAATCTCACGCCCAGCCTGGTTTCTGCAGGTCGGCGAAGTGCCAAAAAAAGACCTCGCCGGTGGGCGAGGTCTCGGTGTGACGGCCAGTGCGATGCGCCGGCCGTCTGTGTGGCGGGCCTGGGCCCGCCGGGTGATCAGGCGGCGCCGATCATCTTGCGCAGCACATAGTGCAGGATGCCGCCGTGGCGGTAGTACTCGAGCTCGTTGGCGGTGTCGATGCGACACAGGGCGTCGAGGGTCTTCTCACCCTTGTCGCCCTTGATGGTCACCTTGACCTTGCCGCCGGGTTCGAGGCTGTCGAGGCCCTCGATGGAGACCGTCTCGTCGCCGGTCATGCCGAGTGACTTGCGATCCTCTCCTTCGGGGAACTGCAGCGGTACCACGCCCATGCCGATCAGGTTGGAGCGGTGGATGCGCTCGTAGGACTCCGCCAGCACGGCGCGCACGCCGAGCAGCAGGGTGCCCTTGGCCGCCCAGTCGCGGGAGGAGCCGGTGCCGTACTCCTTGCCGGCCACCACCACCAGGGGGGTGCCTTCCTCCTGGTACTTCATAGCGGCGTCGTAGATCGCCATCTGTTCGCCGCTGGGCACGTGGCGAGTCTCGCCACCGACCACGCCATCGAGCATCTCGTTCTGGATGCGCACGTTGGCGAAGGTGCCGCGCATCATCACCTCGTGGTTGCCGCGCCGCGAGCCGTAGGAGTTGAAGTCCACCGGCTTGACGCCGTTCTCCTGCAGGTAGCGGCCCGCCGGGCTGTCGGGCTTGATCGCGCCGGCCGGCGAGATGTGGTCGGTGGTCACGCTGTCGCCGAGCATGGCCAGTACATGGGCGTCCTTGACGTCCTCGACCTTGGACGGCTCCTTGCCCATGCCCTCGAAGAAGGGCGGGTGCTGGATGTAGGTCGAGTTGTCGTCCCACTCGTAGACCTCGCTTTCCGGCACCTTGATGGCCTTCCACACCTCGTCGCCGTCGAACACCTCGGCGTATTCCTTGCGGAACATCTCGGTGTTGACCTTCTCCACCGCCTCGGCGACCTCGGCCTGGGTGGGCCAGATGTCCTTGAGGTAGACCGGCTCGCCGTCGCTGCCTTCACCGATGGGGTCATTGTCCAGGTCGCAGCGCACATTACCGGCCAGGGCGAAGGCCACCACCAGGGGCGGTGAGGCCAGCCAGTTGGTCTTCACCAGCGGGTGCACCCGGCCTTCGAAGTTGCGGTTGCCGGACAGTACCGAGGCCACCGTCAGGTCGCCGGTCTTGACCGCATCCTCGATCGGCTCGGGCAGCGGGCCCGAGTTGCCGATGCAGGTGGTGCAGCCATAGCCCACCAGATTGAAGCCCAGGGCGTTGAGGTCGTCCTGCAGGCCGGCGGCGGCCAGGTATTCGGTGACCACCTTGGAGCCGGGAGCCAGCGAGGTCTTGACCCAGGGCTTGGTGGCCAGGCCCTTCTCCTTGGCCTTGCGGGCCAAGAGGCCTGCGGCCATCATCACGCTGGGGTTCGAGGTGTTGGTGCACGAGGTGATGGCAGCGATGACCACCGCGCCGGGGTCCAGGCTGAAGTCCTCGCCCTTGTAGTTGACGTCCTGGCTGTCGGCGTGACGATAGCTGCGCTCGACGCCGACCGCGGTCTGGCCGCCCTCGGAGCCCATCTTGTCGTCGCGGCTGTCCTTGGCCGACTTGCCCTCGTCCTCCATCAGTTTTTCGAAGGTCGTGGCGAGCTGGCTCAGGGCGACACGGTCCTGGGGCCGCTTGGGACCGGCGAGGCTGGCCTCGACGTCACCCATGTCGAGTCCCAGGGTGTCGCTGAAGATCGGCTCGTGGCCGGGTTCGCGCCACAGGCCCTGCTCCTTGGAGTAGGCCTCGACCAGGGCGATCTGGTCGTCGTCGCGGCCGGACAGCCGCATGTAGTTCAAGGTCTCGTCGTCCACCGGGAAGAAGCCGCAGGTGGCGCCGTACTCCGGGGCCATGTTGGCGATGGTGGCGCGGTCGGCCAGGGGCAGGTCCTTGAGGCCGTCGCCGTAGAACTCGACGAACTTCCCGACCACTCCTTTCTTGCGCAGCATCTCGGTGACGGTGAGTACCAGGTCGGTGGCGGTGATGCCTTCTCTGAGCTTGCCGGTCAGCTTGAAGCCGATGACCTCGGGGATCAGCATCGACACCGGCTGGCCGAGCATGGCGGCCTCGGCCTCGATGCCGCCGACACCCCAGCCGAGTACGCCGAGGCCGTTGATCATGGTGGTGTGGGAGTCGGTGCCGACCAGGGTATCCGGGTAGGCCAGGGTCTTGCCGTCCTCTTCCCGGGTCCACACCGTCTTGCCCAGGTACTCTAGGTTGACCTGGTGGCAGATGCCGGTGCCCGGCGGCACCACGCGGAAGTTGTCGAAGGCCTGCTGGCCCCAGCGCAGGAACTCGTAGCGCTCGCGGTTGCGCTCCATCTCCAGCGCCACGTTGTCCTTGAAGGCGGACGGGTCGCCGTACTTGTCGACCATCACCGAGTGGTCGATGACCAGATCGACCGGTGACAGCGGGTTGATCTTCGACGGTTGCTCACCGAGTTTTTCCACCGCGGCACGCATCGAGGCCAGGTCGACCACCCCCGGCACGCCGGTGAAGTCCTGCATCAGCACGCGGGCGGGACGGTAGCCGATCTCGCGGTCCGAGCGGCCTTCCTTCTGCCAGTCCACCAGCGCCTGAAGGTCTTCTCTGGACACGCTCTCATCGTCGGCAAAGCGTAGCTGGTTTTCCAGCAGTACCTTGAGCGTCATCGGCAGACGCTGAATATCGCCAAGGTCCTCGGCAGCCTGGGCCAGGCTGTAGAAGTCGTACTGAGTTCCGCCTACATCTAGCGTGCGACGGGTATCCGGTAGGGAATCGCTACTCATGCTGTCCTCCTGAGGCATTGAATCGAACGGTCCAGGTTCGCTGGGATCGGCGCGGGGCCAATATCGATCCCTTGGTGGTACTAGTAGTGGTACTTGGTCATCATAGTTGTGTTCTTCAACCGTTGACGTGTAAACGGATGCCGGATCACGCCTTGAAAGGCTGTCGGGTCACCCCCATGGTGAAGGTTCACGTCGATCGCGACCAGAGGGGAGGTGCATCGTGCACGAACAGACGCTGCCGAGCTGGCGGCTTGATTGCCCCTACTGCGATGCCCATATCGAGCTGGTGGTGGACACCTCCCAGGGCAGCCACGAGACCTGGGAAGACTGCCCCCAGTGCTGTGCGCCGATCCACTACCGTATCGAGGTGGATGCGGTGACCGAGGATATCGTCTCGGTGGTCGCCGGCGACGATGACGAGGTCATGTGACAGGGCTCATGTGATGGAAGTGTCATGCGCCGCTGTGGGCCGCGTAACGATCTCATTCGAGCCTGGCGGATGTCGATGACGGCGTCATTGCGACGTCATCGCCGTCGGGTGACAATAGCCGGCGACTATCGGGTCGATGGCCCAGGTCGATTGGCCCGGTGTGGTTCGCTGGCCTAGGGTGACATCCGGTATTTGCCCCTGATTCTTGAACCCTCACGTTTCACTACTCCAAGGAGACTTTCATGAGCGTACTGGTAGGACGTCAAGCTCCCGATTTCGAAGCCGCCGCCGTCACCGGCAACGGCGAAATCGTCGAGAACTTCAAGCTGTCCGACAGCAACGGCAAGCTGCGCGTGCTGTTCTTCTGGCCGCTGGACTTCACCTTCGTGTGCCCGTCCGAGATCATCGCCCATGACAACCGTCTGGCGCAGTTCAAGGATCTGGGTGTCGAGGTGATCGGTGTCTCCATCGATTCCCAGTTCACCCACTACGCCTGGCGCAAGACTAGCCCGGACGCCGGTGGTATCGGTGAGGTCGGCTTCCCGATCGTGGCCGACGTCAAGCACGAGATCACCCAGGCCTACGGCATCGAGCATCCGGAAGCCGGTGTCGCCCTGCGCGCCTCCTTCCTGATCGACGAGGACGGCGTGGTGCAGCATCAGGTGGTCAACAACCTGCCGCTGGGCCGCAACGTCGATGAGATGGTGCGTATGGTCAAGGCCCTGCAGCACCACCAGAAGCACGGCGAAGTCTGCCCGGCTGGCTGGGACGAAGGCCAGGAAGGCATGAAGGATACCGCTGAAGGTGTCGCCAAGTACCTGGGTACTCACTCCAGCGAGCTGTAAGACGCTGCCAGCGCTCACCGCCAGGTGAGCCGACTCGGGACAGCCCGAGCAGTGTCACGACGGGGCGGCCTGGCCGCCCCGTTGCGTATATCCTCGGCATGCTGGTGTGCTGGCCAGTCGCGACAGACCCTTGCGCGGCAGACCGCCACCCTGTCGACCCGAGTTTCTGGTGGATTGGCTCATGACGACGCTGCGTCGCCGTCATCATCGAATCCATTTTCCTTTAGCGTCGCGGCCCCCCAGGGGAGCCCCCGGCTTAGTCAAGTTAGTCTTGTGAGGTAGCCATGAGCGAAGTGCGCCACGAACGTCTGATCATCCTGGGCTCGGGGCCTGCCGGCTACAGTGCGGCGGTCTACGCTGCGCGGGCCAATCTCAAGCCGCTGTTGATCACCGGCATGCAGACAGGCGGTCAGTTGACCACCACCACCGACGTGGACAACTGGCCAGGCGACGACGCCGGTGTCCAGGGGCCGGAGCTGATGGAGCGCATGCGCCGTCACGCCGAGCGATTCGATACCGAGGTGCTGTTCGACCATATCCACGAGGTGGAACTGCGCGAACGTCCCTTCACCTTGAAGGGCGACAACGGCACCTACACCTGCGACGCCCTGATCATTGCTACCGGGGCCAGTGCGCGCTACCTGGGGCTGCCCTCGGAGCAGCAGTTCATGGGCCAGGGCGTGTCGGCCTGCGCCACCTGCGACGGCTTCTTCTATCGCAACCAGGAAGTGATCGTGGTGGGCGGCGGCAACACCGCCGTGGAAGAGGCGCTTTACCTGTCCAATATCGCCTCCAAGGTCACCCTGGTGCACCGCCGCGACAGCCTCAGGGCGGAGAAGATTCTGCAGGACAAGCTGTTCGAGAAGGCCGAGAACGGCAACGTCGAACTGATCTGGAACCACACCCTGGACGAGGTGCTGGGGGACAACACCGGAGTCACCGGTGCGCGGCTCAAGGCGGTCGAGGACGGTTCGACCCGCGAGATCACCGCACCCGGCGTGTTCATCGCCATCGGTCATAGCCCCAACACCGGCATCTTCGAGGGCCAGCTCGAGATGGCAGGCGGCTATATCAAGGTCAAGTCAGGCCTCGAGGGCAATGCCACCGCCACCAGCGTGCCCGGTGTGTTCGCCGCCGGCGACGTCATGGATCACGTCTATCGTCAGGCGATCACCTCGGCTGGTAGCGGCTGCATGGCGGCGCTGGACGTCGAGCGTTACCTGGACAGCCTCGACTGACGCTATCGTCAGGCGCGATATCACTGCCTCAGCCGGCAGCGGCTGCATGGCGGCGCTGGACGTCGAGCGTTACCTGGACAGCCTCGACTGACGCTATCGTCATGCGCGATATCACTGCCTCAGCCGGCAGCGGCTGCATGGCGGCGCTGGACGTCGAGCGTTACCTGGACAGCCTCGACTGACGCTATCGTCATGCGCGATATCACTGCCTCAGCCGGCAGCGGCTGCATGGCAGCGCTGGACGTCGAGCGTTACCTGGACAGCCTCGACTGACGCTATCGTCAGGCGCGATACAGCTGCACAGCCGGCAGCATCGATATCGATCTGATACAAAAAACACCGCCAGGCAAACGCCTGGCGGTGTTCTTGTTGATGGCATCGGCCGGGGGAGCAACGGCGGAGCTGTCCTGTCTTGTCCGCCGGGCCGCGCCTCAATAGTGTGGCGGCAACTCGTCCTCGGGGCCCGGGGCATCGCCCAGTCCGCGGTCGTTGCTGGCCGCCAGTTCGCGTAGCCTTTCCTGCATCAGGCGATTGATGCGTTCCAGCTCCATCATTCGGCGCTCCTGGCCGGCGATGGTGGCGTCCAGGCTGTCCAGCCAGTGTTCCTGGTAGGCCAGACGGCTCTCCAGTTCTTCGACACGCTTTGCTAGATCGGCGGACGACTTGTCAATACCCGTGATAGACTCATGTTGCGGTGTGTCACTGTTCATCGTGTCAACTGCCTGCCTTGGGCTTTTTTCGAGAAGTCGTGGCGGAAGGATCTCGTCTGTGTATCGTGCATGGCCGCAGATCCCATGGTCATTCCACCTGTTTTCACCATAAGAAGAGAGTTTTTCACGTCCATGAAAAAAAGGGTATTCGTTCGTTGTTGTGTGATCAGTCTGCTGTTGGCCGCGCCTGCACCGCTGCTGATTGCTCTTGCCGTCAGCCTGGTGACCGGGCTGTCCGTCGAGGAGTTGCACGGCGCCATCGCCGAGGAGGCACTGCTGCATGGCTACCTTGCCGCTGCCGGAGCGGTCTTTGGCTTGTTGCTGGTCGCCACCCTGGCCCTCAATGCCCTGACGCCAAGGTTGGTCAACCTGGCCGAGGTCGAGGATGACGATCGCGAGATCGGCGAGGTCAAGTGGTTCAATGTCAACAAGGGCTACGGCTTCATCACCCGTGACGGGGGCGAGGACGTCTTTGTTCACTTCCGTGCCATCCGCGGCCGGGGCCATCGCACCCTGGCCGAAGGCCAGAGAGTACGCTACTACGTGATCGAGAACGAGCGCGGCCTGCAGGCCGACGACGTCACCGTCATCACCTGAACGCGATGCTCTCGCCATTGCCACGACGCCCCGCCTAGTGCGGGGCGTCGTCGTTTGTGGCGCCGCGGGTCTGTCTCTGCGCTCGTTTCAGTGCCCGGCTCTGCGCCCGTTGCAGGACCCTTGTCAGGGCCCAGCTGGGAGCGCCTCGTCAGTGTCCCGAGTCGGGCCAGTCGATGGCCGATTCGCTGCCGTCGGGTAACACCTGCAGGAAGCGGTCGGGGTCGTCGCCGGGCTGCCAGCCGCCCAGCGAGCAGCGCACCTCGCAGTCCAGCGCCAGGGCGGCGGCCCTGGCGAAGTCGGCGTCGGTGGGCCAGGGGGACTGGCCGCTGTCGAGCCAAAGGCTGGCGAAGCCATCGGCGGCCTTGCCGACCAGCAACACGGGAATGGCGGCACCATCGAGGTGACCTTCGGTGCGCCACTTGAGCTTGCCGCAGGGGGTCAGCGGCGGGGCATTCAGGGTGGCGCCGAGCCACTCGCCGATGCGCTCGGCGCTGGCCTCGCCAAGATAGATCTCGATATCCGGGTAGCGCTCGGTCATCACTTCAGCTCCTTGCGTCGGCGAACAGCCGCGTCAGGATGGCTTCGTAGACCCGGCTCAGGTCATCCAGGTCCGCGGCGCGCACGCGCTCGTCGACCTTATGGATGGTGGCGTTGAGCGGGCCAAGTTCCACCACCTGGGCGCCTAGGGTGGCGATGAAGCGACCGTCGGAAGTACCGCCGGAGGTGGACAGCACCGGGGTGGTGCCGGTGACGTCGCGGACGCCGGCCACGGCGGCGTCGACCAGCGCCCCTTCGCGGGTCAGGAAGGGCTGGCCGTTGAGCGTCCAGTCGATCTCGAAGTCCAGGTCGAAGCCACGCAGGATGGCCTCGGTGCGCTCGCGCAACTCGGCGTCGGTGGTCTCGGTGGAGAAACGGAAGTTGAAGGTGGCCTCGACCTCGCCCGGGATCACATTGGTGGCACCGGTGCCGGCGCGCAGGTTCGAGATCTGGAAGCTGGTGGCAGGAAAGCAGTCGTTGCCGGCATCCCAGTGTTCGTTGGCGAGGGCGTCCAGCGCCGGCGCGATCTGGTGAATCGGGTTACGCGCCAGGTGAGGATAGGCCACGTGGCCCTGGATGCCGCGGACCTTGAGCACGCCGCCCAGCGAGCCGCGCCGGCCGTTCTTGATCACGTCGCCCAGGCGCTCGGTGGAAGAGGGCTCGCCGACGATGCAGTAGTCGAGGCGTTCGTTGCGCTCGCGCAGGTGCTCGACCACCGCACGAGTGCCGTCCACCGCCGGGCCTTCCTCGTCGGCGGTGATCAGAAAGGCGATGCGTCCGGGGTGATCGGGGTGGGCGCTGACAAAGCGCTCCACCGCCGTGACCATGGCGGCCAGACTGCCTTTCATGTCGGCGGCGCCGCGACCGCGCAGCATGCCGTCATCATCGATGATCGGGGCAAAGGGCGGGGTCTGCCACTGGTGCTCGGGTCCGGTGGGTACCACGTCGGTGTGGCCGGCGAAGGCCAGTACCGGGCCGTGGTGACCGTGCACCGCCCAGAAGTTTTCCACTTCGCCGAAGGGCAGCGACTCGATGTTGAAGCCCAGGCGCTCGAGGCGTTCGATCATCAGCGCCTGGCAGCCCATGTCGTCCGGGGTCACCGAAGGACGCCGCAACAGCTCGAGGGCAAGCTCCAGGGTGGGCGAGAGTGTCTCGGTGGTCGCGGGGGCGTCGGTCGGTGCAGGCAAGTCGGTAGTCGGCATAGCGGTCTCGAAGAAAGGCGGCGGCCAGGGCCGCCGCGCTCGGGATCAATTGTGGGCGTGCAGCGCTTCGTTGAGGGCGATGGCGCTCTTGTTGGTCAGGCACTCGATACGGCCGTTGGTCGAGTTGCGACGCAGCAGCAGATCGTCCTGGCCGGCCAGTTCGCGGGCCGCCAGGGTGCGTACCTCCTGGCCCTGGTCATCGAGCAGGGTGACCTTGGCGCCGGCGGTGATGTAGAGCCCGGCCTCGACGGTGCAGCGGTCGCCCAGCGGGATACCGATACCGGCGTTGGCGCCGATCAGGCAGCCTTCACCCACCGAGATGATGATGTTGCCGCCACCTGACAGGGTACCCATGGTGGAACAGCCACCGCCCAGGTCGGAGCCCTTGCCGACCACCACGCCGGCCGAGATACGGCCCTCGATCATGCCCGGGCCTTCGGTGCCGGCGTTGAAGTTGACGAAGCCCTCGTGCATCACCGTGGTGCCCTCGCCCAGGTAGGCGCCCAGACGCACCCGTGCGGTGTCGGCGATGCGCACGCCATTGGGCACCACGTAGTCGGTCATCTTGGGGAACTTGTCGACACAGTCCACCGACAGGGTGCGACCTTCCAGGCGGGCCTTGAGGCGGCGTGCCGGCAGCTCGATGATGTCGATGGCGCCTTCGCTGCTCCAGGCAATATTGCGCAGCAGACCGAACATGCCGGTGAGGTCGAGCTGATGCGGCTTGACCAGGCGATGGGACAGCAGGTGCAGCTTGAGGTAGACCTCCGGGGCGCTCTGGGGCGGCAGGTCCTCACTGATGAAGGTCGCCACCAGCGGACGCTGGCTGGCGCTGAGGCTGGCGGCCAGTTCGGCCTGCTCCGGGTGGCCGGCGTCGCGCAGGGCGTCGGCCAGGGCCTGGCAGTGTTCCGGCAGGAAGCTGACGGCGGCGGTGCCCTGGGGCGCGTCGAGTACCCGGGCGGCGGCCTCTACCAGGCTGGCGTCGGGGGCGAGCAGCGGCGCCGGGTAGTAGACCTCGAGCCAGTCGCCCTGGGTGTTCTGGGTGCCGATGCCGAGTGCAAAGCTGTGCATGCCGTATGTCCTTTTCGTAGGTACTGGAATTCGCAAAGAGGGGCGAAAAATTAGAGGTCGTCGTAGTCGCCGTCGCGATAGCCGACCAGGATGTCGTCGCCGGTGTCGAGCAGCGGGCGCTTGATCAGGGTCGGGTTGGCGAGCATCAATTCGCGGGCCTTGTTGGCGTCGACGTCGTTCTTGTCGTCCTCAGGTAGCTGGCGCCAGGTGGTGCTGCGCTTGTTGAGCAGGGTCAGCACCGGCACCGACTCGAGGAAGTGCTCGAGCAGGGCCGCCGATACGCCATCGGCGCGCAGGTCATGGACCTGGTAGGGGTGGCCGCTGCCGTCCAGCGCCTTCTGGGCCTTGCGGCAGGTATCGCAGTTCTTGATCACGTAGAGCGTCAGCATGGGGCCCGTCCTCAATGTTCGTTGGTCGTGGCGTCGGTCGGGATCAGCCGCGTGCGAGCAGGTCGCGGATGCGCTCGGCCGCTTCCCGAGTGGGGGCCAGTTCGTCCACCAGTGCCAGTCTCAGCCGACCGGCGCCCGGGTTGGTGCCGTCGCTGCCGGTTCTGCCCATGTAGCTGCCCGGCAGGACGCTGACGTGGGCCTCGGCGTAGAGTCGCCTGGTGAAGGCGGCGTCGTCACCGTCGGGGACCGCTGGCCACAGATAAAAGCTAGCCTCGGGGGCGGGAAAGTCCATCACCGGTGCGAGGATCTCGGTGACCGCGGCGAACTTGGCGCGGTAGGCGTCTCGGTTGTCGCGCACGTGGGCTTCGTCGGACCAGGCGGCGATCGAGGCCTGCTGGATCGGCAGCGCCATGGCGCAGCCGTGGTAGGTGCGGTAGCGACGAAAGCGGCTGATCAGCTCGGCATCGCCTGCGACGAAGCCCGAGCGTAGCCCCGGCAGGTTCGAACGCTTGGACAGCGAGTGGAACACCAGGCAGCGGTGATAGTCGTGGCGCCCCATGGCGGCGGCGGCCTGCAACAGTCCCGGTGGTGGCGCCTGCTCATCCAGGTACAGCTCCGAGTAGCACTCGTCGGAGGCGATGATGAAGTCGTGCTCGTCGGCCAGGGCGATCAACTGCTGGAACTCTTCGATCGGGGTCACCGCGCCGGTGGGGTTGCCCGGCGAACACAAGAACACCAGCTGCACCTGGCGCCAGGTGTCGGCGTCGACGGCCGAGAAATCCGGGCGGAAGTCGTTGTCGGCACGGCAGTCGAGGTACAGCGGGGTGCCGCCGGCCAGCAGGGCGGCGCCTTCGTAGATCTGGTAGAAGGGGTTGGGCACCGCCACCCGCGCCGGGCGTGAGCGATCGAGACAGGCCTGGACGAAGGCGAAGATGGCCTCGCGGGTACCGTTGACCGGCAGCACCTGGCGCTCGGCGTCGAGCCCGTCCAGGCCGAAGCGGCTACTGGCCCAGTCGGCGATGGCCTGACGCAGCTCGGGCAGTCCGGCGATGGCCGGATAGCGGGCAAAGTCATGCTGATGTCGGGTCAGGGCGTCGAGTGCCGCCTGGTAGGGCGCATGCTGTGGCTCGCCGATGGTCAGCGGACGATGGGCGAGGTCGGCTGGTGGCGTCAGGTCCGCCTTCAGCGCCGCCAGGCGCTCGAAGGGGTAGGGTTGCAAGGCGTCGAGATCAGGGTTCATGGGGTCCAGGCGCGCCCTTGGGGCGTCGTTGTCATCACGGGAGTGGGTGCCGTCGGCGCGGGGCGCGACCGGGCATCGATTATAGGGAAGGGGCGTACCAGCCTCAAATCGACGCGCTTCGCTTGCTGTGTGATTCAGCTCAGCTCGGCGGGGCCGCTAGACACTGAGGACGTCGATCAGCCGTTCGCGCAACTGCTGCTGGCGCTCGGGGTCGGTGATCGGTCGGCCTTCGCGGTCGGTGACGTAGAAGACGTCCTCGACGCGCTCGCCGAGGGTCGCGATCTTCGCCGCCGACAGGGTGATGCCCTGCTCCATGAAGATACTGCCGACCCGAGCCAGCAGGCCGGGCCGGTCCGGTGCGGTCAGCTCCAGCAGGGTGCGCTCGCCACCCGGGTCCTGTTCGATGGCCACCTGGGTGGCCACCTTGAAGTGCTTGAGCTGGCGCGGGGTGTGGCGGGTGACGATGGTCGGGTAGTCGTCCGGGTCGTCGAGCTCTTCGACCAGGTGGCGGCGAATCTCCTCGAGGCGGCTGGCGTCGCGGATCGGCTTGTCGTGGTCATCGAGCACGATGAAGGTGTTCAGCGTCCAGTCATTGAGCGAGGTGGCGATGCGCGCGTCGTGGATCGACAGCCCGAGCTGCTCCATGGCGGCGGCGGTGGCGGCGAACAGGTCATCCACCGAACGGGTATGGATAAATACCTTGGTCCCGCCCTCGGCCATGTCGTCGGTGGGCGCGTTGATCAGGATCAGCGGCAGCTCGCTGCCGGCGTGGGCCAGCATGCCCTGGGTCTGCCACACCACCTCGCTGGAGGCGTACTGCAGAAAGAAGTCCTCGCCGAGCGACTCCCACAGGGCGTCGACCCTCGCCATGTCGGCGCCGATCGTGGCCAGCAGCGAGTGCGCCTCCTCGCGGGTCTCGCGGACCCAGTCGGCGCGCTCCAGCGGGTTCTCGAGGCCACGTCGCAGTGCCCGCCGGGTCTCGGCGTGGAGCTGGCGCATCAGCGAGGCGCGCCAGCCATTCCACAGGGTGGGATTGGTCGCGGTGATGTCGGCCACGGTGAGGATGTACAGGTAGTCCAGGCGGGTCTCGTCGCCGACGCTGGCGGCGAAGTCGCGGATCACCTCGGGGTCGGTGATGTCGCGCTTCTGGGCGATCATCGACATCAGCAGGTGGTTTTCCACCAGCCAGCTGACTAGCCGGGTATCACGCTGGCTGAGCCCGTGGCGTTCGGCGAAGTCCTCGACCTCGCGGGCGCCGATCAGCGAATGATCGCCGCCGCGGCCCTTGCCGATGTCGTGGAACAGCCCGGCGATCCACAGGATCTCCATCTTCGGCGCCTGGTGGATCAGGGTCGCCGCCACCGGGAACTCCTTCTTCGCCTCGGGCTTGCGGAAGCCGTGCAGGCACTTCAACAGGCGCAGTGTGTGGGCGTCCACGGTGTAGATATGGAACAGATCGTGCTGCATCAGGCCGACCGCCTGGCCGAAGGCCGGCAGATACTTGCCCAGCACCCCGTAGCGATTCATCCGGCGCAGCTGGCGGGCGACATTGCCACCGGAGCGCAACAGTGCCATGAACAGCGCCTGGTGACGCGGGTCGTTGCGGTAGCGGTCGTCCATCAGGTGGCGATGGTCGCGGATCAGGCGGATGGTGTCGGCGCGTACGCCTTCGATCTCGGGGTGCTCGGCCATCAGGTAGAACAGCTCGAGCAGCGCCGCCGGCTGGTCGCGGAACAGGGTCCGCGAGCGCACCTGGATGTAGCCGCCGGCGATCTCGAAACGCTCGTTCAGCGGGGTCACGTTGATCGGGGTATCGGGCCTCAGGATCTGTTCATCGAAGTGCTGCAGCAGCATGTCGTTGAGCCCGGCCAGGGCGGTGACATGGCGGTAGTAGCGCTTCATGAACTGTTCCACCGCCAGGCGCTCGGGACTGTCGCGGTAGCCGAACAGCTCGGCGATGGTGTTCTGGTGGTCGAACAGCAGCCGATCCTCGGCGCGCCCGGTGAGCATGTGCAGGGCGTAGCGGACCTGCCACAGGAAGGCCTGCCCCTGGCTCAGGATGCGGTGCTCGGCATCGTTCATGAAGCCCTTGGCGACCACGTCCTCGTAGGACTCGGTATCGAAGTGGCGCTTGGCCACCCAGCCGATCATCTGGATATCGCGAAGCCCCCCGGGGGAGCTCTTGATGTTCGGCTCGAGGTGATACTCGGAGTTGTTGAAGCGGTAGTGGCGGGTGATCTGCTCCTGCCACTTGGCCTCGAAGAAGCGGTCTGCCGGCCACATGCGCTCGCCGGACAGGCGCTCGCGCATGGCCTGGCGCAGGGCCTCGCGGCCGGCCAGGGTGCGTGACTCGAGCAGATTGGTGATGACGGTGACGTCGGCCTTCGCCTCGCGCTCGCAGTCGTTGAGCGAGCGCACGCTGTGGCCGATCTCGAGACCGATGTCCCACAGGAAGGTGATGAAGGCGGTCAGCGGCTCGCGGTAGGGCGTGTCATCGTCGTCCTCGAGCAGGAACATCAGGTCGATGTCCGAATGAGGGTGCAGCTCACCGCGGCCGTAGCCACCCACCGCCAGTAGCGCTACACCATCGTCCAGGCCTGGCTGGCGCGCCCAGGCCAGCGCCAGCAGCTGGTCCAGGCACCAGGCCCGTCCTCGCACCAGGTCGCGGATGTCGGCGCCGCCGAGGAAGCGCTCGTCCAGCCGCGACTGGATCTCCTTGAGCGCGCCCTTGAAGGGCGCGATGGGGGAGCGCTGGCCCTCGAGCTGGCGAGCGAAGTCGTCGAAGTCGAACAGCTCGAATTCCGGTGCGAAGCGATAGTGGTGCAGCAGCATGGGCTCTCAGCGCTCGAGGAAGGACAGGTCTTCGTCGGAACGGGCGGTCAGCACCTCGACCCCCGTCTCGGTCACCAGCAGGGTGTGCTCCCACTGGGCGGTCAGCCCCTTGTCCTTGGTCACGGCGGTCCAGCCATCGCGCAGTACCTTGGTGCGATGGTCGCCGACGTTGATCATCGGTTCGATGGTGAAGCACATGCCGGCGGCCAGTTCGATATCCGCCTCGGGGGCGTAGCCGTCATAGTGCAGCACCTGGGGGTCCTCGTGGAAGCCGGCGCCGATGCCGTGGCCGCAGAAGTCACGCACCACCGAATAGCCGTTGGCCTTGGCGTGGCTCTCGATGGCCCGGGCCAGCTCCGACAGGCGGGCACCAGGGCGTACCAGCGCCATGCTGCGGTAGAGGCACTCCTGGGTGACCCGGCACAGCCGCTCGCCCTGGATGGTCTCGCCGATGATGAACATCACGCTGGAGTCACCGTGGTAGCCGTCGGCGGTCCTTACGGTGATGTCCATGTTCATGATGTCACCCTTCTTCAGCTTCTTGCTGTCGTCGGGGATGCCGTGGCAGACCACGTGGTTGATCGAGGTGCAGATCGACTTGGGAAAGCCGTGATAGTTGAGCGGCGCCGGGGTGGAGCCGAGCTCGTTGACGATGTAGTCGTGGCACAGCTTGTCCAGGTGGCCTGTGCTGACGCCGGCTTCCACGTGGGGGGCGATCATCTCCAGCACACTGGCGGCCTGGCGGCCGGCTTCGCGCATCTTCTCGATTTCTTCGGGCGTCTTGATGGGTACGTTCATGGAATCTCGGTCTGGGTGGTGTCGCCCCGGCGCAGGCGGCTGAGCCGAGTCGCTGGCTCGCGGCGACGATGACCGCGGCGACTCCGGGGAGGGACGCGTCGAGGTGCGCGAGACGTTGGGCGACTTCAATTCGAAGGTCATCCATGGTATAAAGCTGCGCGCTTTCCTGCAATCGCCGTTCCTTGCTGGTGTTTTCGTCGAGACCCTGGTCTTGCGATCGCCTGCAACGGGATAGCCCGCTGGCGAGCGACAAACAGTAGAAGAGGTCTCCATGACGGAGCCTCGCGCCTTGAAAACACACACGCACCGACACATGGTCCCGGGTGCCTGAGGGAAACCTCTGGTCGGATCCATGGGGTGCGTGGAGGCCTAACCCGATTTTTCAGGAGTCATCCATGGCACACGTCAATATGCGTGACCTGCTCAAGGCAGGCGCACACTTCGGTCACCAGACCCGTTACTGGAACCCGAAGATGGGCAAGTTCATCTTCGGCGCTCGTAACAAGATTCACATCATCAACCTCGAGCATACCCTTCCGGCGCTCAACGAGGCGATCGATGTGGTCGAGAAGATGGCCGCTTCCAACAACAAGATCCTGTTCGTCGGTACCAAGCGTAGCGCGAGCAAGATCATCAAGGAAGAAGCGAACCGTGTGAGTCAGCCGTTCGTCAACCACCGCTGGCTCGGCGGCATGCTGACGAACTACAAGACCATTCGTCAGTCCATCAAGCGTCTGCGCGAACTCGAAACCATGCACGAAGATGGCACCTTCGAGAAGCTGACCAAGAAAGAAGTCCTGATGGCCACCCGCGAGCAGGACAAGCTCGAGCGTTCCATCGGCGGTATCAAGGACATGGGCGGCCTGCCGGACGCACTGTTCGTGATCGACGTCGACCACGAGCGCATCGCCATCAACGAGGCGAACAAGCTGGGCATCCCGGTCATCGGTGTGGTCGACACCAACTCCGATCCGGACGGCGTCGACTACGTGATCCCGGGCAACGATGACTCCATCCGCGCCATCCAGATCTACGTCAAGGCCATCGCCGATGCCTGTGGCCGTGCGAAGGAAGGTCGCCCCGATGAGTTCGTCGAAGTGACCGACAGCGAAGGCGACGCCGCCGCTGCCGCTGCCGAGTAAGCTTCGGCCCGCCTGGGCCAGCCGATCGCGCAAGCGATCCACGCCGGACAGGCGCAAAGGGGGCCGTGGCCCCCTTTTCTCTACTTCAGGCCCGCGGTAATACCGAGGGTCTCTCCGACACCCAGGTCGAACCATTTAGAGGTGAATACCATGGCAGCTATCAGCGCCTCCCAGGTCAAGGAACTGCGCGAGCGTACCGGGCTCGGCATGATGGAGTGCAAGAAGGCACTCACCGAAGCCGGCGGTGACATCGAGCAGGCCATCGAGGATCTGCGCAAGAACTCCGGTCTCAAGGCCGCCAAGAAGGCCGGTCGTACCGCCGCTGAAGGTGTCGTCGTCACTCGTGTGGCCGAAGACGGTGGCTACGGTGTGATGGTCGAGATCAACTCCGAGACCGACTTCGTTGCCCGTGACGACAACTTCAAGGCCTTCGCCGACAAGATCGCCGACGCCTTCTTCGCCGCCAAGAGCGACGACGTGGCCGCAGTGACCGAAGGCGAGCTGGAAACCGCCCGCGAGCAGCTGGTGCAGAAGATCGGCGAGAACATCGGCGTGCGCCGTGCCGTCGTCGTCGACGCCGCTGAAGGCAACCTGGTGGGTGCCTATGTGCACGGTGGCCGCATCGGCGTGCTGACCGAGCTCAAGGGCGGCACCCAGGAAGCCGCCAAGGACGTGTCCATGCACGTTGCCGCGATCAACCCGGCCGTGGCCCGTCCCGAGGACATGCCTCAGGAAGCTCTCGACGAGGAAAAGGCCATCATCCTGGCTCAGCCGGACATGGCCGGCAAGCCTGAGCAGATCGCCGAGAAGATGGTCCAGGGCCGTCTGAAGAAGTACCTGGCCGAGAACAGCCTGACCGAGCAGCCCTTCGTCAAGGACCCGAACCAGAGCGTGGCCGAGTTCGTCAAGGCCGCCGGTGGTGAAGTGGTCGGCTTCACTCGCTTTGAAGTGGGCGAGGGCATCGAGAAGGAAGAGGTCGACTTCGCCAAGGAAGTCATGGAACAGGCCAAGCGTAGCTAAGGTCCAAGGTTCCAAACTGTGCCTGCACAGTGTAATGATGGCGTGCGCGAAAGCGCACGCCTTCGTGTATGCGTCAGCGGTGGGTGTCTCGCGGCCTGACCGACCGCCACCCGACCCAGTCAAGCCCAAAGCGGAGAAATGCCATGAGCAGCGTCGATTCTTCCCCCCTGTCCAAGTCCGAGAAGCCCCGTGCCGCGGTGTCGAAGTACAAGCGCATCCTGCTGAAGCTCTCGGGTGAGGCGTTGACCGGGGATGCCGACTTTGGCATCGACCCCAAGGTACTGGACCGCATGGCGCTGGAGATCGGGCAACTGGTCGGTATCGGTGTCCAGGTCGGTATCGTGGTCGGTGGCGGCAACCTGTTCCGCGGTGCCGCCCTGCACGAGGCCGGCATGGAGCGCGTGACCGGTGACCACATGGGGATGCTGGCCACGGTGATGAACGCCCTGGCCATGCGTGATGCGCTGGAGCGCTCGAACATCCGTTCTCGAGTGATGTCGGCCATTCCCATGAGCGGCGTGGTGGAGCACTACGATCGGCGCACGGCGATTCGCTACCTGACCTCCGGTGACGTGGTACTGTTCTCCGCCGGTACCGGCAATCCCTTCTTCACCACCGATTCCGCCGCCTGTCTGCGCGGTATCGAGATCGACGCCGATGTGGTGGTCAAGGCCACCAAGGTGGACGGCGTCTACAACAAGGATCCGGTCAAGTTCGACGATGCCGTGAAGTACGACGAACTGTCCTATGATGACGCCCTCGATCAGAAGCTCGGGGTGATGGATTTGACCGCGATTTGCCTGGTGCGGGACCATGACATGCCGGTCCGGGTCTTCAACATGAACAAGCCTGGCGCCCTGCTCAACCTGGTGGTGGGCGGCAAGGAAGGCACGCTGATTCACAGAGGGTGACATCGTGATCAACGAGATCAAGAAAGACGCAGAAGCAAGAATGCAGAAGACCGTCGAGTCGCTGCATCACAACCTGAACAAGATTCGTACCGGTCGTGCTCATCCCAGCATTCTGGACGCGGTGCAGGTCGAATACTACGGTTCCATGATGCCGCTCAACCAGGTGGCCTCTGTCAACGTCGAGGACGCCCGCACCCTGGCCGTGGTGCCCTGGGAGCAGAGCATGGTGCCGAAGGTCGAGAAGGCCATCATGACCTCCGACCTGGGCCTCAACCCGGCGTCTGCCGGCAACGTGATCCGCGTGCCGATGCCGATGCTGACCGAGGAGACCCGCAAGGGCTACATCAAGCAGGCGCGTCAGGAGGCCGAGAACGCCCGGGTGGCGATTCGCAACGTGCGTCGTGACGCCAACAACGACCTCAAGGCGCTGCTCAAGGACAAGGATATCTCCGAGGACGAGGAGCGTCAGGGCGAGGACGAGATCCAGAAGATCACCGATCGCTTTGTCGCCGAGATCGACAAGACCCTGACCGCCAAGGAAGAGGACCTGATGCAGGTCTGAGGCGCCCTGGCGATACCCGTACCGGCCTGCCTGTGCGGCCGGGAGGGGGCGCGATACCGAGCGGTCACGCCTGGCGTGGCCGGTCGGCCGCTGGGTACTACGTCGTTCAGCGATCCCTGGCGACCCCGCCATCGGTCATACTGTCTGGACTCCCCGGGTCAGGGATGCCTCGGGGCCTGATTCAACCGTCATGCGAGACACCATGAAGTCAACGCCGTCTCCCGAACTCCGCCCGTTACCGCCGACCGCGAGCCTGCCTCGCCATGTGGCGGTGATCATGGACGGCAACAATCGCTGGGCCAAGGCGCGCGGCCTGTCAGGAGTGCGTGGACACCACGCCGGCGTGGAGGCGGTCAGGGCCGTCATTCGTCGGGCGGCTGAGCGCCGTATCGAGACGCTGACGCTGTTCGCCTTCTCCAGCGAGAACTGGAAGCGCCCGGCGGCCGAGGTCAACGCCTTGATGGAACTGTTCCTGATGGCGCTCAAGCGTGAGGTCAAGAAGCTGCACGAGCATGACATCCGGCTGTCGGTGATCGGCGATACCTCGGGGTTTTCCTCAGCCATCCAGAAGCGCATCGAAGAGGCCGAGCGGCTGACCTGCGACAACCAGGGGCTGCGCCTGGTGATCGCCGCCAACTACGGTGGTCAGTGGGACATCGCCCGGGCTGCGCGGCGGTTGGCCGAGCGAGTGGCCGCCGGCGAGCTCGACCCCGGCGCCATCGACGAGCAGGCGCTGGCCGATCAGGTCAGTCTGAGTGACGCCGCGCCGGTGGATCTGTGCATTCGCACCAGCGGTGAGCGGCGCATCTCGAACTTCCTGTTGTGGCAGCTGGCCTACGCCGAGCTGTACTTCACGCCCGTCCTGTGGCCGGACTTCGATGGCGAGGCCTTCGATGACGCCCTGGAGGATTTCTGCCGGCGCAAGCGCCGCTTCGGCATGACCGACGAACAGCTCGAGGCCCAGGGTGCTTAGACAGCGGATCATCACCGCAGCCTGGCTGGCGCCGCTGGCGCTGGCCGGGCTGTTCGGTCTGGAGGGCGGCCCCTTCGCCCTGTTCACCGCCGCCATCGTGGTGCTGGCGGGCTGGGAGTGGGCCAATCTGGCGGGGCTCGAGCGCGGGGCCTCGCGCCTGCTGCCACCGCTGGTGCTGGCCCTTGGCATGGCGCTGCTGTGGCATTTCGGCCAGCACCTGGCGCTGTGGCCGCTGGTCATTGGCGCGCTGGGCTGGGCGCTGAATCTGTGGTGGGTGCTCGGTCATCCTGGGCGCAGCCATCAGTGGTCCTCGCGGGCGATGCGCCTGGCCATGGGAGCCTGGGTGCTGCTGCCGACCTGGGTCGGCTTCAATCTGCTGCGCGAGAGCGGCAGCGCCTGGCTTCTGTTCGTGCTGCTGCTGGTGTGGGGTGCCGACATCGGCGCCTACTTTGTCGGGCGTGCCCTGGGGCGGCGCAAGCTGGCACCCAACGTCAGCCCCGGCAAGTCCTGGGAGGGCGTCTATGGGGGCATGGCGGTCACCGCTGCGCTGGCGCTGGTGTTCGCGCTGTGGCAGCAGCTGTCGCTGTCCGCCGGTCTGGCGCTGGTGGCGTTGACCCTCGGCGTGACCCTGGTGTCGGTGCTCGGCGATCTGCTCGAGAGTATGCTCAAGCGCCATCGCGGCCTCAAGGACTCCAGCGCGCTGTTGCCGGGGCACGGCGGGGTGCTCGATCGCATCGACAGTCTTACCGCGGCGGTCCCGGTGTTCGCCCTGTTCTTTACCTGGCTGGTGCAAGCATGACGGCATCTGCAGTTTCTGCCTCGTCCCAAACCTCCTCGACCACCATCAAGGGCGTCTCGGTGCTCGGTGCTACCGGCTCCATCGGAACCAGTACCCTGGACGTCATCGCCCGCCACCCCGACCGCTATCGGGTCCACGCTCTCACCGCCCATCGCTCCCGCGAGGCCCTCTATCGTCAGTGCCTGACCCATCGTCCCGACGTGGCGGTGCTCGGCACGCCGACCGACGCCGACTGGCTGGCCACGCAGCTGAAAGAGGCTGGGCTTGCCACCGAAGTGCGTCACGGCGAAGCGGCTCTGGCCGAGGTGGCAAGCGCCCCTGAGGCCGAGGTGGTGATGGCGGCCATCGTCGGCGCGGCGGGCCTGTTGCCGACGCTGGCGGCGGTGCGGGCCGGCAAGCGCGTGCTGCTGGCCAACAAGGAGGCCCTGGTGATGTCCGGGGCCCTGTTCATGAAAGCGGTGGAGCAAAGTGGTGCGGCGCTGCTGCCCATCGACTCCGAGCACAATGCGATCTTCCAGTGTCTGCCTGGCCAGCATCGTGGGGGACTCGGGCGCCACGGCGTGACTCAGCTGCTGCTGACCGCCTCGGGCGGCCCCTTTCGTGGATTCGATGCCGAGCGTCTGGCCCGGGTGACCCCGGATGAGGCCTGCGCCCACCCCAATTGGTCCATGGGGCGCAAGATCTCGGTGGATAGCGCCACCCTGATGAACAAGGGGCTGGAATTGATCGAGGCCTGCTGGCTGTTCGACGCCCGCCCCGAGCAGATCCAGGTGGTGGTGCACCCTCAGAGCGTGATCCATTCCATGGCCGCCTACAGCGATGGCTCGGTGCTGGCGCAGCTCGGCAATCCCGATATGCGCACCCCCATCGCCTACGGCCTGGCCTGGCCCGAGCGGATCGAGGCAGGGGTCGAGGCGCTGGACCTGTTTCAGGTGGCCAGGCTCGACTTCGAACCCGCCGACGAGGCCGCCTTTCCGTGCCTGCGGTTGGCCCGTGAGGCGATGGACGAGGGTGGGCTGCAGCCGGCGGTACTCAACGCCGCCAATGAGGTGGCGGTCGAGGCCTTTCTCGACGGGCGGCTTGGGTTCACCGAGATCCCCCGGCTGGTCGAGGCGGTGCGCGCAGGTGCCCCCGGTGGTGGTGCCGATGATCTGGAGGCGGTACTCGCCGCCGACCATGACGCCCGCGCGCGTGCCCGTGCCTGGCTGGAGGCGTTGTGATGATCGCGCACCCGGTTGAACCTTTTGCCTTTGGCGCTGCCGGAGCCTGGGAAGCGGCGGCGACGGCGGCCGTCGTGATACAGCCAAGGAGGCTTGCGTGGGCCTGATTCAAAATATTCTGGCCGTGATCGTCGTACTCGGCCTGCTGGTCACCTTCCATGAGTTCGGTCACTTCTGGGTGGCGCGGCGTTGCGGGGTCAAGGTACTGCGCTTCTCGGTAGGTTTCGGTAGCCCGCTGTGGTCGCGTTTCGATCGCCATGGCACCGAATTTGCCATCGCCGCGATTCCGCTGGGCGGCTACGTCAAGATGCTCGACGAGCGCGAAGGCGAGGTGCCCGAGGACCAGCTCGATCAGGCGTTCAATCGCAAGTCGGTGTGGGCCCGCATGGCCATCGTTGCGGCGGGCCCGCTGGCCAACTTCCTGCTGGCACTGGTGGCCTACTGGGCGCTGTTCGTCGCCGGGACTACCACGGTGGTGCCGGTGGTGGGTGACGTCACCCCGCAGACGCCGGCGGCCGAAGCGGGCCTAGAGTCGGGGATGGAGCTGACCGCCATCGGTGGCGAGACGGTGCGCTCCTGGGACGAGGTCAATCTCAAGCTGGTGGCGGCCATCGGCGCCAGTGGCAGCCTGGAGATCGAGGCCCGCGAGGAGGGCTCGAGCGCCTCCCGCAGCTATCGCGCGCCGGTCGAGAACTGGCTGGTGGGGCAGGACCCGCCAGCGCCTTTGGCAACCCTCGGTATCGCCCCCTGGCGTCCCGACATGCCTGCCGTCATCGGCCAGGTGATGGAAGGGGAGCCCGCGGCCGAGGCAGGGTTGCAAGCCGGTGATCGTGTGCTGAGTATCGACGATCGTGCGGTGAGTGACTGGCCTGATCTGGTCGAGCGGGTCAGAGCGCGACCCGGCCAGACACTGGCGCTTGAGGTCGAGCGTGACGGCGAGTCGAAGGCGCTGAGTCTGACGCCGCGGATCAACCGGCTGGATGATGGAAGCGAGATCGGCTATATCGGTGCCGGCGTTGCCCCGGTAGACTGGCCCCAGCAGTACCAGCGGGAAATCCGCTACGGCCCCCTGGACGCAGTGGGGCAGGCGGCCTCACGTACCGCCGAGATGACGCTTCTGACGTTCGACGCCGTGCGCAAGATGGTGGTCGGCCTGATTTCGCCGACCAATCTGTCCGGGCCCATCACCATCGCTCGGATCGCCGGTGACACGGCGCGTTCCGGGCTCGAGAGCTTCATCAACTTCATGGCCTATCTGTCGATCAGCCTTGGGGTGCTCAATCTGCTGCCGATTCCGGTGCTCGATGGCGGCCATCTGCTGTACTACCTGGTCGAAGCGGTACGTGGGCGCCCGGTGTCCGAGCGCACCCAGGCCGTTGGCCTCAAGGTCGGGCTGGCGCTGGTGGGCACCCTGATGATCATGGCCCTGTACTTCGATGTGATGCGCTTGTGGTAGAGGTTGCCCCCGCCATCGACGTGGTGCGTGCGCAACAACGAGCGCCCAGGTGAATCGCGCTTTGCCGGGGACGTCACCAAGCGAGACGCCGCCGCCAACTTGTCAGTAAGGCGGAGAAATGTATAAGGTGCCTGTCTGGACAGGTACGCTGACTCAACGCGAGCGAAACGACTGCATGAAAATCAAGACCATCGGATTGGCGACACTCTTGACCGCCTGTGCCCAGGTGGCGCACGCGGCCCCTTTCACCGTGTCGGACATTCGCGTGGAAGGCCTTCAACGGGTCTCTGCGGCTTCCGTCTTCAATGCTTTTCCCGTCAACGCTCGCGATCGAGTGGACGACAGTGAACTGGCCGAAGCGGCTCGCCAGCTGTTTGCCACCGGACTGTTCGAAGATATCCAGCTGGCCCGTGAAGGCGACGTCCTGATCATCCAGGTGGAGGAGCGCCCGACGATCTCGGCGCTGAATATCGAAGGCAACTCCCAGATTCCCGACGAGGACCTGCGTGCGGGCCTCAAGCAGGCCGGCATCAGCGAAGGCCAGGTGCTGCAGCTCTCGACCATCGACGAGATGAAGCGTGAGCTGGAAGGCCTCTACCAGTCCCAGGGCCGCTACAGCGCGCGCATCGACACTGAGCTTACGCCGGTGGGCCAGGGCCGGGTGCGGGTCGACATCAACATCAATGAAGGTGCCGTCGCCAAGATCCGCCAGATCAACATCGTCGGCAATGAAGCCTATTCCGACGAGATCCTGCTCGACGAGTTCGAGCTCGAGGACGATCCTGGTCTGTTCTTCGGCTGGTTCTCCGCCGACGAGTACTCCCGCGAGGCGCTGGCCGGCGACCTGGAGCGGCTGCGTTCCTACTACCTAGACCGCGGCTACGTGAACTTCGAGATCACCTCGAGCCAGGTATCGATCAGCCCGGACAAGTCGCGCATCTTCATCACCATCAACGTCAATGAAGGCAATCGCTACAGGGTCGGCGACATCAGCTTCGTCGGTGATCTCAAGGTGGCCGAGGCCGAGGCCCGCGAGCTGCTGCAGTTCGAATCCGGTGATATCTTCTCGCGCAGCGACGTGGTGGCGTCCTCCGAAGCCATGCGCTCGCGCCTGGGTGCCGAGGGCTTTGCCTTCGCCGAGGTCAACGGCATCCCCGAGGTGCGCAGCGACGGCGAGACGGTGGACCTGAGCTTCCAGGTGGCGCCGGGGCGTCGCGCCTACGTACGGCGTATCCAGTTCGTCGGCAACACCACCACCAAGGATGAAGTGCTGCGCCGCGAGATGATCCAGATGGAGAGCGCGCCTGCCTCCACCGAGGCCATTTCCCAGTCGCGCCAGCGCCTCGAGCGCCTTGGCTTCTTCAAGCAGGTGCAGGTACAGACCGAGCCGGTCCCCGGCGAGAGCGACCAGCTCGACGTCACCTACACCGTCGAGGAGCAGCCCTCAGGCTCGCTGTCGGCGAGTCTCGGCTTCTCCCAGAGTGCCGGCGTCATCTACGGTGCCTCGCTGTCCCAGAACAACTTCCTGGGTAGCGGCAACCGGGTCAACATCGGCGCCCAGAAGAGTGATACCTACACCAGCGTCAACTTCGGCTTCACCGATCCCTACTGGACCCTGGACGGTATCTCCCGCGGCTACAACTTCTACTACCGGGCCACGGACTACGAAGATTCCGACATCTCCACCTACTCCACCGATGCCCTCGGTGCCGGGATCAACTTCGGCTACCCGATCAACGAGCTGACGCGGATGAACTTCGGCGCCAACATCGAAAAGCTCGAGATCGACACCTACGACGACACCCCGTCGGAGATCAAGCGTTACGTGCTCGACGAGGGTGACGACGCCAATACCCTGTCGGTCACCGGCAGCTGGACCCGCAACGACCTCAACCGCGGCATCATGCCGACGGCGGGTAATTACCAGCGGTTGTCGATGGAGCTCGGGGTGCCCGGCAGTGACGCCGAGTACTACAAGGCCAGGGCCCAGGCCAAGCACTTCTTCCCGTTCAACGAGGAGCAGACCTGGTCGTTGAAGTTCAGTGGTCAGGTGGGCTACGCCGACGCCATCAACTCGAGCGACCCCTATCCGTTCTACGAGAACTTCCTCGCCGGTGGTCTGGGCTCGGTGCGCGGTTTCACCGACAACACCCTTGGCCAGCTCACCACCGAGCGTGAGGATGGTGATGACGAGACCCTCGGCGGTAACGTGCTGCTCGAGGGCAGCATGGAGCTGATCTTCCCGATGCCGTTCGTCGAGGACAAGCGCTCGGTGCAGCCGTCGCTGTTCGTCGATGCCGGTAACACCTTCCTTACCGAGTGCTACGACGTGCTGTCCGAGGACGAGGATCGCAAGAAGTGCAACTCCGGGGTGGAATTCAGCGATATACGCTACAGTGTGGGCGTGGGCGTCTCCTGGCTGACGCCGGTGGGCCCCCTGACCTTCAGCGTGGCCGAGCCGCTCAATGACGAGGACGAGGACGACACCCAGGTGTTCCAGTTCTCGCTGGGTCAGACCTTCTGATGAGGGCAGGCGGCCGTCGCCGCTGGCTGGTGTGGCTGACGCTGGCCGCTGCACTGAGCAGCCCGGTGTCGGCGTCGGCGTCCCAGGTGGCGGTGCTCGACTGGCGTCGCGCCGTGCTCGACACCGAGGCCGCCCGCAGTGCCATGCAGAGCCTGCAGGAACAGGTCGCACCCTGGCAGCACGAGGCCGAAACGCTACGCCTTGAGCTCGAGGCCCTGGCCGACGACCTGGCGGCTGCCGAAGGGCAGCCGAGCCCCTCACGGGTTCAGGAATTTCAGCGCAAAGGGCAGCGTTTCGATCGCCTGAGACGTGATATCCTCGAGGCTCGCCAGGAAGCCGAACAGCGTTTGATAAGTCGCCTGGAAGGCAGGGTCGACCAGGCGGTCGCTCAGGTCATCGAGCGTCACGAGGTCGAGGTGCTGGTGACACCGGACGGTGTCCTGCACAGCGGTCGTGATCTGCCGGACCTGACGGCCGAGGTCACCCGGCTGCTCAACACGTACTGAGGAAAACGCCGACAGCGCCTTTCCCGAATTCCGTCGTCACCGCATTACGGTCATACATGAAATCGACACGTACACAGCCAAACCTCTCCGATATCGCCTCTCGCCTGGGCGCTCGCCTGCACGGTGACGGCAGCCAACGTATCGTTGGCCTGGCGACGCTCAAGGACGCCGGCCCCGATCAGGTGAGCTTTCTTGCCAATCGCGCCTATCTGAAGGACCTGCCGTCCACCCGGGCGGCGGCGGTGCTGCTTCACGCCGACCATCTCGACGCCTGCCCGGTGCCAGCGCTGGTGCTGGACAATCCCTACCTCGGCTACGCCGAGCTTTCGCGCATGCTTGACCCCCAGGCCGACGCGCACCAGCCGGGCATCCATCCCAGTGCGGTGGTGGCCGAGGACGCCAGTCTGGGTGCCGACGTCTCGATCGGCCCCAATGCGGTGATCGAGTCAGGTGCTCGCCTGGGGGATCGTGTGGTGGTAGGGCCCGGTTCGGTGGTTGGGGCGGACTGCGAGATCGGCGAGGACGGTTTCCTGCACGCCAACGTCACGCTGTATCACGGCGTGGTCGTCGGCAAGCGTGTCATCTTGCACAGCGGTTGCGTGATCGGTGGCGATGGCTTCGGTTTTGCCCACGACGGTGGCGGCTGGCGCAAGATCGCCCAGCTCGGTGGCGCGGTGCTCGGCGATGATGTCGAGGTCGGCAGTTGTTCGAGCATCGATCGTGGGGCGCTGGGTGACACCGTGATCGGCAATGACGTCAAGATCGACAGCCAGGTGCAGATCGCCCACAACGTGCACATCGGTGACCACAGCGCCCTGGCCGGGTGTGTCGGCATCGCCGGTTCCACCCGGGTGGGCCGCCACTGCATGCTGGGTGGCGGCGTGGGGCTGTCCGGCCACCTGACCATCTGCGACGGCGTCCAGGTCACCGGCATGAGCCTGGTGACCAACTCCATCCTCGAACCCGGGGTCTATTCCTCGGGCACCGGGGCCATGGAAAACAGTCAGTGGCGCCGCAATGCGGTGCGTTTCAAGCAGCTCGACAGTATCGCCAAGCGGGTCAATCGTCTGGAGAAGCGAGGCTCCGGCGAGGCTTGAGGGGCGGGTACAGGTCGGTATAATCCACCGCCTATTTGCCGGTATGGTGCCCTTGGCCCCCGCCGGTCATGTCCTTCCAGGGAGAAGGGCTCTTGTCATTTCAGAGGTCGCTACGATGGTTATGGACATCAACGAGATTCGCGAATATCTGCCCCACCGCTATCCTTTTCTGCTGGTGGATCGGGTCACGGAACTGACCCTTGGCGAAACCATCGTTGCCTACAAGAACGTCAGCATCAACGAGCCGTTCTTCAATGGTCACTTCCCCCATCACCCGATCATGCCCGGCGTGCTGGTGGTGGAAGCGCTGGCCCAGGCCTGCGGTATCCTGGGCTTCAAGACCGTCAACAAGCTGCCCGCCGATGGCTATGTGTACTACCTGGTCGGTAGTGACAACGTGCGCTTCAAGCGCCCGGTGATGCCGGGCGACAAGCTTGAGCTGCGCGCCGAGGTCGAGCGGGCCAAGCGGGGTATCTGGAAATTCAAGTGCCGTGCCACCGTGGAAGGCGAGCTGGCCTGTGAGGCCGACATCATCTGTGCCGAGAGGAAGATCGCTTGATACATCCGACCGCCATCGTAGACCCCGGCGCCCGCCTGGCCGACGATGTCGAGGTGGGGCCCTTCAGTGTGATCGGCCCAGACGTCGAGATTGGCGCCGGGTCGGTCATCGGCCCCCACGTCGTGGTGCAGGGCCCCACCGTGCTGGGCGAGCGTACCCGCATCTTCCAGTTTGCCTCGGTGGGGGAGGCCTGTCAGGACAAGAAGTATCAGGGCGAGCCGACCCGCCTGGTGATGGGTGACGACAACGTCGTGCGCGAGGGCGTCACCCTGCACCGGGGCACCGTTCAGGATCGCAGCGAGACCACCATCGGCTCGCGCAACCTGTTCATGGCCTACGTCCACGTCGGCCATGACTGCGTGATCGGCGACGACTGCATCCTGGCCAATCAGGTCACCCTGGCGGGCCACGTGCACCTGGGCGACTTCGCGATCATTGGCGGGCTATCCGCCATCCATCAGTTCTGTCGTTTTGGCTCCCACGCCATGGCAGGCGGTGGCTCGATCATCACCAAGGACACCCCGGACTTCGTGATGATCAACGGCAATCCGGCCCAGGCCCACGGACTCAACGTGGTCGGGCTCAAGCGCCGCGGCTTTGCGACGGAAGCCATCCGCGCCCTCAGCGAGTCCTACAAGCTGGTGTACCGCCAGGGGCTCACCGTGGAACAGGCCATCGGCGAGATCCGCCAGCGCTTCTCGCTGGCCGAGACCGAAGCCTTCGTGGCCTCGATCGAGGCGTCCTCGCGGGGCATCATCCGCTAGGCAGTCATCGGCCCGGCGGTCGGCGCCCGCAGCGGCGGGCGTCAGCCCCAGTGTCGTCGGTCATCTTGATGGCCGTCGTCGGCTTGGGCACCCTTCCATCGTCAGACTTGTTCAGCCAGTCAGGGATCCGTCATGACACACGCTGCACGCGATGTCGCCAGCGAGGCAGGCTCAATCCGCCGCGTCTACCTGGTGGCCGGTGAACTGTCCGGCGATATTCTCGGAGCGAGCCTGATGCGCGCGCTCAAGGCGCGTCATCCCGAGGTGGCATTCCGAGGACTGGGTGGCCCGCGCATGATCGCCGAGGGGCTCGAGTCGTTGTATCCGCTGGAGACCCTGTCGGTGATGGGGCTGGTGGAGGTGATCAAGCACCTGCCGGAGCTGATCCGCGTGCGCCGCACCCTGCGTCGGGATGCGCTGGACTGGGAGCCCGACATCATGGTCGGGATCGATGCCCCGGACTTCAATCTTGGTCTCGAGCGCCAGCTGCGTGAATCAGGTGTCACCACCGCCCACTACGTCAGTCCGTCTGTGTGGGCCTGGCGTCAGGGTCGGGTCAAGGGCATCGCCCGCTCGGTGGACGCCATGCTGACCTTTCTGCCGTTCGAGGCGGCCTTCTACGTCAAGCACCGGGTACCGGTGGCCTTCGTCGGCCATCCGTTGGCCGATGAGCTGCCGCTGGTCAACGACCGCCGGGCCACGCGCGAGGCGCTGGGGATTGCCGCCGACGCCCGGGTGCTGGCGTTGCTGCCCGGCTCCCGGCGCAACGAGATCCGCTTCATGGGGGAGACCTTCCTGGAGGCTGCCGAGCGCCTGGTCAAGGCAAGGCCGGGGCTTGCGGTGGTGATCCCTGCTGCCACGCCCGAGCGCAGGCAGGAGCTCGAGGCGCTGCTGGCCGCGCGGCCGGCGCTTGCGGCCTGCGTCAGCCTGCTCGATGGCCAGGCCCGTGAGGCCATGGTGGCAAGCGACCTGGTGCTGCTGGCTTCCGGCACCGCGGCGCTGGAGGCGATGCTGTGTCACCGTCCCATGCTGGTGGGCTACCGCATGGCGCCGATGACCCATCGCATCGCTCGGCTGATGGTCAAGACCGAGTGGATCTCGCTGCCCAATCTGATCGCCCGCGAATCGCTGGTGCCGGAGTTGATCCAGGACGAGGCCAGCAGCGAAGCCATTGCCACCCGCCTGGGCGAGTTGCTCGACGATGAAGCGGCGCGGACTGCGCTCGAGGCTCGCTTTGCCGCCATGCACGAGGGGCTGCAGCGTGACGCCAGCCGGCGTGCGGCGGAGGCCATCGAAGCGCTGGTCGCGGGGCAGCCGTTGCCGGACAGCGTATCGCCTCGGCTGGCCGAGGAGGTGGCCGAGGCCACGGCTGATGAAACGGATGATGTCCGTCAGGAGGCAAGCGGTGGCCGCTGAAGCGAAGCCCAGGCGCAGCAACAAGCCTGCCTTGCCGCCGCTGGTGGTGGACTATGATGGCAACTTGCTGGCCGGTGTCGACGAGGTAGGTCGAGGGCCGCTGGTGGGCTCGGTGGTGGCAGCGGCGGTGATCCTCGATCCCTCGGTGCCGATCAGCGGACTCAATGACTCCAAGGCGCTGAGTGCCAAGCGTCGCGAGGCGCTCGACGGCCAGATACGCGAGCATGCACTGGCCTACCATGTGGCCGAGGCGAGCCCCGAAGAAATCGACCGGCTCAATATCTATCACGCCACCCATCTGGCGATGCGCCGGGCCATCGATGGCCTGGCGCCGGCTCCCGAGTACCTGCTGGTGGACGGCAATCGGCTGCCCGGGCATCATGTTCCGGGCCAGGCCGTGGTCAAGGGCGATGCCCGCCATCCGGCCATCGCCGCCGCCTCCATCCTGGCCAAGGTGGCCCGTGACGCGGCCATGCTGGCCCTCGACGAGCGCTATCCCGACTACGGCTTCGCCCGCCACAAGGGCTACCCGACGCCTGAGCATCTGGCCGCGCTCGAACGCCTCGGGCCGCTGGCCGAGCATCGCCGGTCGTTTGCACCGGTAAAGCGTCAACTGGCGCTGTTCTGACCCGTTTTCACACACCCGCCACGGCGGGTCGAGGTAAGGCTTTCTCATGTCCGCTCCCTTCGTTCATCTTCGCGTCCACAGCGAGTTCTCCCTCGTCGATGGCCTGGTGCGCCTCAAGCCGTACGTCAAGGCGGGCATCGAGCACGGGGCGCCGGCGCTGGCGCTGACCGACGAGGCCAACCTGTTCGGCCTGGTGAAGTTCTACAACGGTGTCCAGGGCGCCGGCATGAAGCCGGTCATCGGCGCAGATCTGTGGCTGGTCAACGGCCACGACCTGGATCACCCCTATCGGGTGACCCTGCTGGCGATGAACGACGTCGGCTACCGCAATCTGACCGAGCTGATCTCGCGTGGCTGGGTCGAGGGCCAGCGCCAGGGGCGGGCCTACCTGGAGAAGGCCTGGGTGCTCGAGCAGAACGAGGGGCTGATTGCGCTGTCTGGTGGTCGCGACGGCGATGTCGGTCGCCACCTGCTCAGCGATCTTCACGCCGATGCCAGGCGCCTGCTGGACGACTGGTGCCAGGCCTTCCCGGGACGTTTCTATCTGGAGCTGACCCGTACCGGCCGCCCGCTGGAAGAGGACTGTGTACACGCCTCGGTGGCGCTGGCGCTGGACACCGGGGTGCCGGTGGTGGCCACCAACGACGTGCGCTTTTTGAAGCGTGAGGACTTCTGGGCCCACGAGACCCGGGTTTCCATCGGTGAGGGCAAGGCGCTCGACGATCCCCGACGTGAGCGCCGTTACACCGAAGAGCAGTACCTGAAGTCGCCCCAGGAGATGGCCGAGCTGTTCGCCGATATCCCCGAGGCGCTGGAAAACAGCGTGATGATCGCTGCGCGCTGCAACGTCGACGTGCGTCTGGGCGAGATATTCCTGCCGGAGTACGGCATCCCCGAGGGCATGACCCAGGACGAGTTCTTCCGCAAGATCTCCCACGACGGTCTGACCGAGCGCCTTGATGCGCTCTATCCGGTGGCCCAGCACCCCCGCGACAGCGACGAATGGGCGGCCCTCGAGCAACGCTACCGCGAGCGCCTGGACTTCGAGCTGAACATCATTCTGCAGATGGGGTTCCCTGGCTACTTCCTGATCGTGATGGACTTCATCCAGTGGGCCAAGGACAACGACGTGCCGGTGGGGCCGGGGCGGGGGTCCGGTGCCGGCTCGCTGGTGGCCTACGCCCAGAAGATCACCGACCTCGACCCGATCCAGTACGACCTGCTGTTCGAGCGCTTCCTCAACCCGGAACGTGTCTCCATGCCCGACTTCGACGTCGACTTCTGCATGGAGAAGCGCGACCGGGTCATCGACTACGTGGCCGAGCGCTATGGCCGCAACGCGGTGTCCCAGATCGTCACCTTCGGCACCATGGCCGCCAAGGCGGTGGTGCGCGACGTGGCCCGGGCCCAGGGCAAGCCCTATTCGCTGGGTGACAAGCTGTCCAAGCTGATCCCCTTCGAGGTCGGCATGACCCTGGCCAAGGCCATCGAGGAGGAGCCTCAGCTCAAGGAGTTCCTCGAGGCCGACGAGGAGGCGCAGGAAATCTGGGACATGGCGCTCAAGCTCGAGGGCGTGACCCGAGGCACCGGCAAGCACGCCGGTGGCGTGGTGATCGCCCCCACCAAGCTGACCGACTTCTCGCCGCTGTTGTGCGATGAAGACGGCTCCGGCCTGGTGGTGCAGTTCGACAAGAACGACATCGAGGACGCCGGCCTGGTCAAGTTCGACTTTCTTGGCCTGCGCACCCTGACCATCATCGACTGGGCGTTGGAGATGGTCGACAAGGTGCGCTCGAAGGAGGGCCAGGGACCGCTCGATATCGACACCATTCCGCTGGATGACGGCAAGACCTTCGAGATGCTCAAGAAGGCCGAGACCACCGCCGTGTTCCAGCTCGAATCCCGCGGCATGAAGGAGCTGATCAAGCGCCTGCTGCCGGACTCGCTGGAGGACATGATCGCCCTGGTGGCGCTGTTCCGTCCCGGTCCGCTTCAGTCCGGCATGGTCGACGACTTCATCAACCGCAAGCACGGTCGGGCGGAGATATCCTATCCGCACCCGGACTACCAGCACGAACTGCTCAAGCCGGTGCTGCAGCCCACCTACGGCATCATCCTGTACCAGGAGCAGGTGATGCAGATCGCCCAGGTGATGGCCGGCTACTCGCTGGGCCAGGCCGACCTGTTGCGGCGTGCCATGGGCAAGAAGAAGCCGGAAGAGATGGCCAAGCAGCGCGCCGGCTTCATGGAGGGCTGCGCGGCCAACGGCATCGATGCCGACCTGGCGGGCAACATCTTCGACCTGGTGGAGAAGTTCGCCGGCTACGGCTTCAACAAGTCGCATTCCGCCGCCTACGCCCTGGTGTCCTACCAGACCGCCTGGCTCAAGGCCCACTACCCGGGTCCCTTCATGGCGGCGGTAATGTCCACCGAGATGGACAACCTCGACAAGGTGGTGCCGCTGATCGAGGAGTGTCGTCACCTCAAGCTGACGGTGACCCCGCCGGACGTCAATGTCGGTGGCTACAAGTTCACCGTCGACGAAGAGGGGCAGGTGGTCTACGGCCTGGGCGCGATCCGCGGCGTGGGCGAAGGTCCCATCGGCGCCATCGTCGAGGCGCGCAGCGCAGACGGCCCCTTCAGCGACCTGTTCGACTTCTGTCGGCGGATCGACCCCAAGCGCATGAACAAGCGCACCCTGGAAGCCTTGATCCGCTCCGGGGCGCTGGACAACCTGGGGCCCAACCGCGCCGTGCTGGCCGCCTCGCTGGATGACGCCCTGAAGGCCGCGGCCCAGAGCCACAAGAACCAGAGCGCCGGGATGATGGATCTGTTTGGCGAGGCCTTTGCCCCGGACGAGGACGACAGCGCCAGCGATCCCTACGCCGACTATCTGCGGGTGCGTGAGTGGAGCGATCGCGAGCGCCTGGCCGGCGAGAAGGACACCCTGGGCCTCTACCTGACCGGCCATCCCATCGATGAATACGAGGAAGAGCTTTCGCGCTTCGTCTCGACCCGCATCGCCGACTTGAAACCGTCCCGCGAGCCCCAGCGGGTCGCCGGCCTGGTGGTGGCCCAGCGCACCATGAAGTCCAAGCGTGGCGACACCATGGCGTTCGTGACCCTGGACGACCGTACCGGACGCATCGAGGCGTCGCTGTTTGGTGAACTCTACGACAGCGTGCGTGAGCAGCTCGACAACGCCGAGGTGCTGATCATCGAAGGCGAGGTGTCCAGCGACGACTACTCCGGCGGCCTGCGCCTGCGCGGCAAGGAGGTCACCCCCATGGTCCAGGCGCGCTCGCGCTTCGGTCAGGCGGTGGAAGTCTCGGTGGATGGGCGTGAGGCCAACGGTCGACTGATCGACAGCCTGCGCACGAGCCTCGAGCCGCATCGTCACCAGGAAGGCCTGCCGGTGCGCCTGCGCTACCGCAATCTGGAGGCCACTGGCTGGCTCGAACTCGACGAGCAGTGGAAGGTGCTGCCATCCGACGACCTGCTGATCGCGCTGCGTGAGGTCGAGGGCCAGGACGGCGTCCGCCTCAAGTATCGCTAGCGGCGCGGGGTTGCGAGGGCGCCTCTACGACGATTTTGACCCGCTGCGCCTTGCGTGGCCCGGTCAGGGTGCGATAATGCACACCACTTTTTCTTTGCCATGGGTGGGCTTGCGACGACTGCGTCGCGCCCGCCTGACCATGACCACAAGGCTGGCCCATGAATCCCAACTATCTCGATTTCGAACAGCCCATCGCCGAACTGCAGGCCAAGATCGAAGAACTGCGTCTGGTCGGCAACGACAGCCAGGTCAGCCTGGCGGACGAAATTTCCCGACTCGAGGAAAAGAGCCGCAAGCTCACCGAGTCGATCTTCAAGGACCTGTCGCCGTGGCAGGTATCCCAGCTGTCGCGCCATCCCCAGCGTCCCTACACCCTGGACTACCTCGAGCACGTATTCACTGACTTCGACGAACTGCACGGTGATCGCGAGTTCGCCGATGACGCTGCCATCGTCGGCGGTGTGGCGCGACTCAATGATCGTCCGGTGATGATCATCGGCCACCAGAAGGGCCGCGACGTCAAGGAGAAGGTGCGCCGCAACTTCGGCATGCCGCGGCCGGAAGGCTATCGCAAGGCCTGCCGTCTGATGGAGATGGCCGAGCGCTTCAAGATGCCGGTGCTGACCTTTATCGACACCCCTGGTGCCTACCCGGGCATCGACGCCGAGGAGCGCGGTCAGAGTGAGGCCATCGCCTACAATCTGGCGGTGATGTCGCGGCTTGAGACGCCGATCATTTCCACCGTGGTGGGCGAAGGCGGCTCCGGCGGCGCCCTGGCCATCGGCGTGTGCGACGAGCTGATGATGCTCGAATACTCCACCTACTCGGTGATCTCGCCGGAGGGCTGTGCCTCGATCCTGTGGAAGAGCGCCGAGCGGGCCAGCGACGCCGCCCAGGCCATGGGGATCACCGCCAGCCGTCTCAAGGAGCTGGGCTTCGTCGACACCTTGATCAAGGAACCCCTGGGCGGCGCCCATCGCTTCCCCCATGAAACCGCCACCCGAGTCCGCGATGCCATCGGCGAAAGCCTCGAGCGCCTCGACGCCATGGATACCGCGGCGCTGCTCGAACGTCGCTACGAGCGTCTGATGAGCTACGGCGCCCCGGCCTGAGCCCGAACGCTCTGCATCGATGAGCGTCTGATGAGCCACGGCGCCCGGCCTGAGCTCGAATGCTCTGCATCGATTGTGCGGCCCCCATCGTCCTGCGATGGGGGCCGTATGCATAGTAGGTGCCACCGCCCACCCTGACCCTCAGGAATCGCCGACATGCCGACGTCTCCCACCCTTGAAGCGCGAATCGAGCGGGCCCTCGACCGGGTGCCGCCGGAGCGGTCGTTGTGGATCGCGCTGTCCGGTGGGCTCGACTCCTGCGTGCTGCTGGCGCTGGCGGCAAGGGCCTGCGGGCAGCGGTCGCGCCGATTGAGGGCGATCCACGTGCACCATGGCCTGCAGGCGGCGGCGGATGACTTCGAGCGCCACTGTCGCAGGCTGTGCGCGCAGCAGGGGGTAACCCTCGAGGTCGTCCGGGCAAGGGTGGACCGTACCTCCGGCAAGGGCCTGGAGGCGGCGGCGCGCCAGGCGCGCTACGACGCCTTCGTCGAATGCCTGGACGCCGGTGATGTGCTGTGGCTGGCCCAGCACCGTGATGACCAGGCCGAGACCCTGCTGCTGGCCGCACTCAGGCGCGCAGGCGTTGCGGGCCTTGCCGCCATGCCGGCGCGGCGTGAGGAGCGTGGCCTTTCGATCGAGCGCCCCTTGCTGGAGGTCCGGCGAAGCGAACTGGAAGCCGAAGCCCGGCGTCGCGGGCTCGATTGGGTCGAGGACCCCAGCAACGCCAGTCGCGAGTTCGATCGCAACTATCTGCGTCATGAGGTGGTGCCGGCGCTGGAGCAGCGCTGGCCCGACGCCGCGGACGCCCTGGCGGCGAGTGCACGGCATGCCGGCGAGGCGGCGGCACTGCTGGACGAATACGCGCTTGAGGATCTGGCGCGGCTGGGTGGCGACCCCGCCAGGCTGGAACTCGAGGGCCTGCTGTCGCTGTCACGGCGCCGTCAGCGCTGGTTGATCGGGCTGTGCATGCGTCGGCTGGGACTTGCGCCGGCACCGGGACCACGGTTGGACGATCTGCTCGAGCAATGTCATGCCCGGCGTGACGCCGAGGTCAAGGTGAGCTGGCCCGGGGCAGAGGCGCGGCTCTGGCGCGGTGCGTTGTGGCTGATGGGGGAGGGTGCCGGAGATCCGCTGGAGGTTGCCGAAGGCCCCTGGTCGCCAGGGAGCGCCCTGGTGGTCGCGGGGGTGTCGATGAAGCTGCCGACGACAGAGGAGGAAACGCCGCTGCCACTGTGGCTGCGCCAGCGCCAGGGCGGCGAAAGGCTGAGGCTTGCCGGGCGAGGAAGTCGCGACCTGAAGCGGCTGCTGCAGGAGGCTGGTGTGCCGCCCTGGCGGCGTGCCCAGGTGCTGGTGGTGTGGCAGGGCGAGGTCTGTGTGGCTGCGCTGGACGCCGGCAGGGGGTGCTGGATCGCCCTGGCCGAGGGCTGGACGGCGTCGCCCTTACGGGCAACGCCTGGGGCCGGCTGATGGCTTGGCCAAGGGCTCTGGCCGTGGCTTTTGACCAAGGGCTCTGGCCAGGGACCGTGTGAGAGGGCTCAGGCCTCGGCGTGGGCCGTGCCCGCGTGCAGCTTGAGCGCGAAGTCGGTATTGGCCAGGTAGTCGGCCTCGCGTTCCAGGTCGGTGCACAAGAGGCCTGGCTCGTCGCTGCCCTGGTAGTGCAGATGCAGGACCTCGCCGTCCACCTCGAGCCGCGGCGTCGCCGGCGGCTGCTCCGGGCGCGAATGGTTGAGGATCACCGCCAGTCGAAGCAGGCGTGCCAGGCGCTGGCTGTCACGCTGTTCGGCCTTCGGCAACAGCTGCCATTCCTTGCTCGGGAACTTGCGTCGGTGGGCGCGGACCAGGAAGGCCAGCAGGCGCTGTTCCGGGCGCGAGAAGCCGGCCAGATCCGAGTGCTCGAGCAGATAGGCGCCGTGGCGATGGAACTGACTGTGCGAGATCGACTGGCCGATCTCGTGCACCCAGGCGGCCCACTCCAGATAGCGGCCACGTTCCTCATCGAGCCCCCAGTCGTCGGCGACCTGGGCGAACAGCGCCTTGGCCGAGGCGGCCACATTGTCGGCCTGGCGAACGTCGACGGCGTTGTAGCGGGCCAGGGTCTCCAGGCTCTTTAGACGCGAGTCCTCGGGACTGTTGCGGCCAGCCATGTCGTAGAGCACCCCTTCACGCAGGGCGCCGTCGGCGTAGCGCATTTCGCTGAGGTCGAAGGCCTCGAAGATCGCGCACAGAATCGCGACACCGGCGGGAAAGACCCGGGCACGATCGGCCTTGAGCCCGTCCATGGAGACCTTGTCGAGCTGCTTGGTCTTGATCAAGCGCTTTCTCAACTTGGCCAGACCGTCGCGAGTGATCACTCCTTCCGGCGCGTCGCCTGCCGCGTGCATCACCGCCGCCGCCGCCTTGATGGTGCCGCTGGAGCCCACCGGGTCATCCCAGCCCAGACGCTGGTAGGGTCTGCGGATATTAGCCAGTTCCGACAACGCCGCGAGTTCGGCGTTGCGCATGCGCTTCTCGCTGATATCGCCGTCGCCGAAGAAGCGTCGGGTAAAGGTCACGCAGCCCATGGAGAGGCTTTCCAGCGCCTTGGGTTCGAACTGTTCGCCGATGATGAACTCGGTGGAACCGCCGCCGATATCGACGATCAGCCGGCGCCCGTTCTCGGCCAGGGCGTGGGCCGCGCCGAGGTAGATCAGGCGTGCCTCCTCGCGCCCGGCGATGATCTCGATGCGCGTGCCGAGCATGGCCTCGGCGCGGTCGATCAACTCCTGGCTATTGTGGGCATCGCGCAGGGCGTTGGTGCCCACCACCCGCATACGCGAGGCGGGGATGCCCTCGAGAAAGGGCGCAAAGCGAGCCAGGCAGTCCAGCGCCCGCGTCATGGCGTCCTCGTTGAGGTAGCCGTCGTCGTCCAGGCCCGCCGCCAGCTGGACCTTTTCGCCCAGCCGCGCCACCACCTGCAGCCGGTCATCCTGATAGTTGGCCACCAGCAGGTGAAAGCTGTTGGAGCCCAGATCGATGGCGGCCAGGCGGGCGGGGTCCTTGGTGGCGTCGTGGGGCGACTCGCGCAGGGTGCTGAGCGTATCCGAGGGTTGATTCATGGCGGGTCCTTCACTGGAGATGGATCAAGGTTGCGTTTCGCCCCGGGGGATGTCAATGATCCGGGTCCGCCACGGGGCTTGCGTTCCCCTTCCGGCTTGTCTAGTATCGGGTCATTCGCCTGTTTCGAATGTGTTTTCCCGGTCGCGCCGCCGCCGCGACGTGACCATCCCAAGTCGTCAGACAGCCCGCACGACGTCAGCTCCGCTCCCGGCCAAGGCCCCGGCCCAAGCCCGCGAGACGCTGGCAACGGCGAATGAACCTGCTCCCTCGTCCAGACGCTGGCGTGGATCTCCCCTCCGGAGAATCCAGTCAATGGCCCTATTATCTTTACCTGGCCTCGCACGAGCAGCCTCGGGCTCTGAACGCACTCAATCGGCGTGTCTTTTCGCCCCTCGGCGCCTTGCCGCCCGGCTTCCACGAGTAATTTCTGAACTCTGATGAATCTGACCGAACTCAAGCAAAAGCCCGTGCCGGAGCTTCTCGATATCGCCCGCGAGATGGGTATCGACAACCTGGCCCGGTCCCGCAAGCAGGACATCATCTTTGCCATCCTGAAGAAGCACGCCAAGAGCGGCGAAGACATCTTCGGCGATGGCGTGCTGGAGATCCTTCAGGACGGTTTCGGATTCCTGCGCAGCGCCGACAGCTCCTACCTGGCCGGCCCCGACGATATCTATGTGTCGCCGTCCCAGATCCGGCGCTTCAACCTGCGCAAGGGCGACACCATTTCCGGCAAGATTCGCCCGCCGAAAGAAGGCGAGCGCTACTTCGCGCTGTTGAAGGTCAGCCAGATCAACCTGGACCGGCCGGAGAACGCCAAGCACAAGATCCTGTTCGAGAACCTCACGCCGCTGTTTCCGCAGGACCGTCTGCGCATGGAGATCGGCAATGGTTCCACCGAGGATCTGACCGCGCGCATCATCGACCTGACCGCACCCATCGGCAAGGGCCAGCGTGGCCTGATCGTGTCGCCGCCCAAGGCGGGTAAGACGCTGATGTTGCAGAACATCGCCACCTCGATCACGCGTAACAACCCCGAGTGCCAGTTGATCGTGCTGCTGATCGACGAGCGCCCCGAGGAGGTCACCGAGATGTCGCGCACCGTGCGCGGCGAAGTGGTCGCCTCGACCTTCGACGAGCCGCCGGCGCGTCACGTCCAGGTGGCCGAGATGGTGATCGAGAAGGCCAAGCGTCTGGTCGAGCACAAGAAGGACGTGGTCATCCTGCTCGATTCCATCACCCGTCTGGCGCGCGCCTACAACACCGTGGTGCCGTCCTCCGGCAAGGTGCTGACCGGTGGTGTCGACGCCCACGCCCTGGAAAAGCCCAAGCGCTTCTTCGGTGCCGCGCGTAACATCGAGGAAGGCGGCAGCCTGACCATCATCGCCACGGCCCTGGTGGACACCGGCTCCAAGATGGACGAAGTGATCTTCGAGGAGTTCAAGGGCACCGGTAACATGGAAGCCCACCTGGATCGCCGTCTGGCCGAGCGTCGCGTCTATCCCGCGCTCAACATCCGCCGCAGCGGCACCCGTCGTGAGGACCTGATCGCCTCCGACGAGGAGATGCAGCGCATGTGGATCCTGCGCAAGCTGCTAAACCCGATGGACGATACCGCGGCCACCGAGTTCCTGATCGACCGACTCAAGGACACCAAGACCAACCTCGAATTCTTCGAGGCGATGAAGCGCCGCTAGCGTTGGCCAACGCCGCGCCTGGGCGGTCGCCAGACGCAAGGTCCAGGTGACCGAGGTCAAGACGAGGGGCAGCATGCTATGCTGCCCCTTTTGTGTTCAGGGGAGCGAGGCAATCGCATGAAATATGGTGACTTGCGTGACTTTATCGCGGGTCTCGAGGCCGCCGGCGAACTCAAGCGGGTGACCGCCGAGGTGGACCCCTATCTCGAGATCACCGAGATCTGCGATCGCACCCTGCGCGCCGGTGGCCCTGCGTTGTTGTTCGAGAACGTCAAGGGCAGCGAAATGCCGCTGCTCGGCAACCTTTTCGGCACCCCCAAACGCGTCGCCATGGGCATGGGCCAGGACTCGGTGGAGGCGCTGCGCGAGGTCGGTGAGCTGCTGGCCTTTCTCAAGGAGCCGGAACCTCCCAAGGGCTTTCGCGATGCCTGGGAAAAGCTGCCGATCTTCAAGCAGATCATGAGCATGGGTCCCAAGACCGTGCGCTCGGCACCGGTCCAGCAGCGAGTCTTCGAGGGCGATGAGGTGGACCTGGATCGACTGCCGATCCAGCACTGCTGGCCCGGTGATGCCGCCCCCCTGGTGACCTGGCCGCTGG
The DNA here is from genome assembly GCF_003056325.1 of Halomonas sp. BN3-1. Lineage (NCBI taxonomy): Bacteria > Pseudomonadati > Pseudomonadota > Gammaproteobacteria > Oceanospirillales > Halomonadaceae > Halomonas > Halomonas sp. BN3-1. The sequence continues at coordinate 103,947 of NZ_PYVV01000014.1, forward strand.
TGATCACCAAGGGCCCGCACAAGAGTCGTCAGAATCTCGGTATCTATCGCCAGCAGAAGCTCGGCAAGAACCGCCTGATCATGCGCTGGCTGTCCCATCGTGGCGGCGCGCTGGACTTCCAGGAATTCCAGCAGGCGCACCCCGGCGAGCCCTTCCCCGTAGCGGTGGCGCTGGGCGCCGACCCGGCGACCATTCTGGGGGCGGTGACCCCGGTGCCTGACTCGCTGTCCGAGTACGCCTTCGCCGGGCTGCTGCGTGGCTCGCGCACCGAACTGGTCAACTGCGGTCACGCCGACCTGCAGGTGCCGGCGTCTGCCGAGATCATCCTCGAGGGCTTCCTGTACCCCGATGATACCGCGCCGGAAGGTCCCTACGGCGACCATACCGGCTACTACAACGAGGTGGAGACCTTTCCGGTGTTCACCGTGACGCGCATGACCATGCGCAAGGACGCCATCTACCACTCCACCTACACCGGACGTCCACCGGACGAGCCTGCGATCCTCGGGCTCGCCTTGAACGAGGTGTTCGTGCCGATCCTGCGCCGCCAGTTCCCTGAGATCGTCGACTTCTATCTGCCCCCGGAAGGCTGCTCCTACCGCATGGCGGTCGTGACCATGAAAAAGCAGTACCCGGGCCACGCCAAGCGGGTAATGATGGGGGTATGGAGCTTCCTGCGTCAGTTCATGTACACCAAGTTCGTGGTGGTGCTGGATGATGACGTCGACGCTCGCCAGTGGGAGGACGTGATCTGGGCCATCACCACCCGCATGGACCCGGCCCGCGACACCGTGATGGTCGAGAACACCCCGATCGACTACCTCGATTTCGCCTCTCCGGTGGCTGGGCTCGGCTCCAAGATGGGCCTGGACGCCACCAGCAAGTGGCCGGGTGAAACGGACAGGGAGTGGGGCGTGGCGATTGCCATGGACGACAGCATCAAGTCCCGGGTCAGCGAGCGCTGGGACGAATTCGACATTCCTCTCCCCGACAGCAACAAGAGGTCGACATGACGGCAAGGACCCTGACCTGCCAGGTCATCGAGGTCGAGGACCTCACCCCTGACGTGTTTCGCGTGATTCTGGAAGGACGCGCCGAGGCCATGGCCCATGCCCCGGGCCAGTACCTGGAAATGTGCCTGGACGATGACTGCTGGGTGCCCTTTTCCATCGCCAGCCGCCATCGTGACGATGGGCGACTCGAGCTGCATATTCAGCACTGGCCCGAACGCTCCAACTCGGCCCAGCTCAGGGCCATGCTGGTCGAGGCCCAGCACCTGACCGTGCGTCTGCCGGGGGGCGACTGCGTGCTGGATGGTGAAAGCGATCGTCCGCTGACGCTGATCGCCGCCGGTACCGGCTTCGCCCAGATGAAGGCGATCGTCGAGGCGGCGCTCCACGCCAACCCCGGGCGCTCCATCAGCCTGTGGTGGGCGGCCAAGGAACGCCGTGATCTGTACGCCGAGAGCCTGGCCCGGCAGTGGGTCGCCGAGTCCGATAAGGTCAGCTTCCACGCGGTCTGCGAGGAAGGCTTCGAGCAAGGCTTCGCCGACGAGCGGGTGCACGCCCATCATGGCCGTATCGACGCCGCACTCGCCGCCGAGCTTGGCGATGTGTCGGGCCACGACGTCTATCTGTCGGGCTCGCCCGGCATGGTCTATGCCTGTGTCGACGTGCTCGCCTCGCTGGGGCTGGACCCGTCACGGGTGTTCTCGGACGTCTTCGCCTACGCGCCACGCGACCCTCTGGTGCCGGTGGTCGGTAGCCTGGTCGGGGAAAAGCAGTCATGAGCGCGTCGCCGATCCTGATTACCGGTGGCGCCCAGCGTCTGGGGCGTCACTGCGCCGAGCGCCTGGTACAGGACGGCCAGCCGGTGATCATCAGCTATCGCCGCGAGCGCCCGGAGCTCGAGGCCATGCGCGAGCGCGGCATCGTCACCCTCCAGGCGGACTTCTCCAGCGAAGACGGCATCCTCGACTTCCTGGAGCGGCTCAAGAGCGAGACCGGATCGCTTCGCGCCATCGTCCACAACGCCAGCGACTGGGCACCGGACAGCGATGGCGAGGATGCCGGGGCCGCCTTCGAGCGGCTGTTCCGTATCCATATGCTGGCGCCTTACCTGATCAACCTCCACGCCAAGCCCTTGCTCGACGCCTGTAGCGAGCCCCAGCGGGACATCGTCCACATGACCGACTATGTGGTGCAGAAGGGCTCGCGCAAGCACGCCGCCTACGCCGCCACCAAGGCCGGGCTCGACAATCTGACGCTGTCCTTCGCCGCGCGCTATGCCCCAGAGATCCAGGTCAACGCCATTGCACCCGCGCTGATCATGCTCAATCAGGGCGATGACGAGGACTATGCCGCCAAGGCCAGGGCCAAGTCGGCGATGGACATGGTGCCGGGGCCCGGGGTCATCTACCAGAGCCTGCGCTACCTGCTCGACAACCGCTATGTGACCGGCACGACCCTGGCCGTGGACGGTGGCCGCCACCTGCGCTGAATCGCCGGCGGACTCGCCTGACCCGAGGAATCCCCCTAGACTCTGGATGACCCTGACAACAACATCACAAGGAGGCGACCCATGGCCCATCACGACGACGACCTGCATGGCGACAGCTCTCACGACGGCTTTCATGACGAAAGCGGATTCCTGACGATCTTTCTCGGCCTGGTAGTGATGGTCGGCATGACCTGTCTGCCGGCGACCATCGGCTGGGTGCAACTGGCGACAGGCTAGCCAGGGGCGTCAGCAGACCATGGTCGACGGCACGGCGCTTTTCCTGCCCGTGCACAGGGGTTGCCATTTGCTCCGGCGCGGGGCAGGATGAAACAAGATTCGAGGAGACACCGATGACCGATCACGCAAACCCGACCCGACCCCGACCCGATGGCAGCGACAGCGCCCTCGTCGGTGCTGTCTTGGGTTCGGATTGTGTGCATGCGGACGCGGTGTCCTTTTATTGGCCCAGCTTTTCCTGGTATTGGTTTGATACCGGGGCGCTGGTGCGCGAGGCCTGATCCAAGTATCTGGCACTCGCGAGGCGCTCCCCCCCAGGGCCGCCTCCCAGAACCCCCGGACGGCTGCCCGTCCGGGGGTTCCTTGTTTGTGTGGCCAGACGTTTTCACTCAGTAGCACTCACCTGCGAAAGGCAGGCAACCGGAGCAATGACATGACCGCATATCGACTCTTCGCCAGCACCATTTCCCATGGCTATGCCTATGGCGATAGCTGGCGATTTATCGACGCGCGGTCGGCCCAACTGGCCACCTCCGACCGTGAGCGCCTCGGTGGTCGACGCACCCAACGATGTACGACCACACGGAGCTGATACCATGACCGCCAGCCTTTCGCTTGCCACCGCCGACCTCAACGCTGCCGCGACGCAAGAGACCGCCCCCCAGATGACCCTGCCGACCCCGCAGGCGCTCAAGCGCCAGTGCCCACTCGGGACGACCCTGAGCGATCGCGTCGACGCTCAGCGTCAGCAGATCCGTGACATTCTCGAGGGTCGTGATGATCGCCTGCTGGCGGTGGTCGGGCCCTGTTCGATCCATGACCCCAGGTCGGCGCTTGAATACGCCCGGCGTCTGGCCTCCCTGGCCGACAGCATCCGTGATCGAGTGCTGGTGGTGATGCGGGTGTACGTCGAGAAGCCCCGCACCACCGTGGGCTGGAAGGGCCTGGCCTATGACCCGGACCTGGATGGCAAGGGCGACATGGCGCGTGGGCTCGAGCTGTCACGCCAGCTGATGCGCGAGATCGTCGAGCTGGGCCTGCCGGTGGCCACCGAGATCCTGCAGCCGATGATCGCTCCTTACCTTGAGGACCTGCTGGCCTGGGTCGCGATCGGCGCACGCACCACCGAATCCCAGCTGCATCGCGAGATGGCCAGTGGCATCGGCGCGGTGGTCGGCTTCAAGAACGCCACCAGCGGCGACGTCCAGGTGGCACTGGACGCCATGCGCTCGGCCGCCCACCCCCACCAGCACTTCGCGGTGGGCGAGCAGGGGCAGCCGGTCATGCGCGAGACCGCCGGCAACCCCTACACCCATGTGGTGCTGCGGGGCGGTCACGGTGAGCCCAACTACGGGGTCGATGCGGTCGCCGCGGCTAGAAAAGCGCTGATCGGCGCCGGCCTGCCGCCACGGCTGATGGTGGACTGCAGCCACGCCAATGCGCGCAAGGACCATCGCCGCCAGAGTGAGGTCCTGCTTGAGGTGCTGGCCCAGCGCCTGGCCGGTGACACCTCGCTGATCGGGGTGATGCTCGAAAGCCACCTGAACGAGGGCAAGCAGCCGCTGGAGCCCGGCAAGTTGCGCTACGGTGTCTCGGTCACCGACGCCTGCATCGGCTGGGAGACCACCGAACACCTGTTGAGCCTGGCTGCCGAGCGCCTCGCCCAGCAGGGTTGAGCCCGACGATGCGAACGAACCAGACCAGAGGCCCTTTCGGGCCTCTGGTCGTTTATGTCCGGCGTAACTGGCTCGCGCCGTGGGTGGGGACGTGACTCAGCGGCAGAAGGGCCATACCTGATAGAAGCTGTCGCAGCGGAATTCCGCCTCGCAGGCTGCCAGTTGGCTGCGGTAGCGGGAAGCATAGTGGATGGCCACCTGACTCAGCGGCAGAAGGGCCATACCTGATAGAAGCTGTCGCAGCGGAATTTCGCCTCGCAGGCCGCCAGTTGGCTGCGGTAGCGGGAAGCATGGTGGGTGGCCACCTGACTCAGCGGCAGAAGGGCCATACCTGATAGAAGCTGTCGCAGCGGAATTCCGCCTCGCAGGCCGCCAGTTGGCTGCGGTAGCGGGAAGCATGGTGGGAGGCCACCTGACTCAGCGGCAGAAGGGCCATACCTGATAGAAGCTGTCGCAGCGGAATTCCGCCTCGCAGGCCGCCAGTTGGCCGCGGTAGCGGGAAGCTGTGCTGGCCACCTCCCGCGCCGCGCGTTGCACCGCCGGCTTGGCGCGATAGCTGCCGCGCTGATAGCCGCCCTGGCCTTCGTGGTAGGCCAGGTACAGGTGCTCGGGGTTGGACAGTGACACCCCCGTCATGCGCCGCGTGCGGGCGTTGTACCAGCCGATGAAGTCGGTGGCGTCGTCCATGTCGGTGCGACTGGCGAACAGCCCGCCGGCGGCGTCATCGTATTCGCCCCATACCGGATCCTGGGCCTGGGCATAGCCGTAGGCCGAGGACGGGCGCGTCCACGGAATGAAGCCCAGTAGTTTGGTACGTGGCGGCCTGACGTGGCTGCGAAACGACGACTCGCGCTTGATGAAGGCCATCTGGGTCCAGGGGGGCGTGCCCCACTTTTCATAGGAGGCCTGGGTGGCGTCGTACCAGTCCGGCTGCTGGCGAAAGATCTCGCACAGATTGTCCTGATGGCTCGGCGGCGCCGGGGCGAAGGCGGCGCAGCCGTTGAGGGTAACAAGCGCCGCGGCAAGCACCGTAGTGAGTAGAGCAGACCGCATCCTTGGCATGGCCCGTTTCACAACATTTTCCCGTTCAGTGATATCGCCCCCAGTATGCCCTCCCGTGCACTTCCGGACCATCCTTGCACGTCTTAGACGGGCTCGGGTTCTCTCTGCCTGGGTTGGCCTCCACCTCCGATGTCCGAGGGCACCAGTGGCAGGTCCTCGGGCAGGTGGCGGGCACAGAAGTCCAGGCAGTCGAGGCCGTTGACGGCCTGGGGGGCCAGTGGACAATTCCATGGCGACTCGCGCAGCACTTCCGGAAGAAGGTCGCTCAGATCCTCCATGTCCTGACTCTTGGGCCAGCACAGCCAGCGCTCCCGTTCAGGGGTCTCGGGGTGGCGCCACTTCAGCATCCAGTCGTCGCCCCAGGGCAGTACGCCCAGGGTGTCGGGTTCGGGCGGCGGCAGACCCTGGAAGGCGCTGGCCCACCAGCGGGGCGAGAGGTGATGGCGTCCCAGGCGTCGGCTGCACTGGGCCAGCAGGGTACGCTGAACCACCATGACATCCAGGGCGCTGTCATCGCGATAGAGTACATGGAGCGCGAGAGTGTGCGGTATTACGCAAAGCTCCCGCTCAACCAGTTCATCCAGTGACTCCCTGCTGTCGACCTCCTCGGCCAGGGCGCCGTCCAGCGTTACCAGGGTGACCGATTGTGGAGGTATGACGAGACAACAGGGAAGTGCCTGGTCGAGGAATGAAAGCGATTGGACATTGGCGGCGCTGCCCCGGTCGAGGCTCTGTTGATCGACACAGTGGACCCAGTACCAACGAGGCTCGGGATCTTCGTCGGCTGAAGGGGCGCGTTGGGGCATAAGAAGTATGCGCTGATGTCGGTGTCCCAGATTCCACATGGTTCTGGTCCTGTCGATAGCGATTGTTGGTGCACTGTGTCGACGAGCAAAGCCATTTTCTTTCACCAACTGTTACTCTTTTTACAATAGCGCTACTTCCTGTGCTCTGCTTCAACCTCGTCTATCGTCATACGAGTGTCATCTGGACTACCTAGTGTTGTCGGCGGACCGCTGGCGCCCCTGTGATCGACTTTCCCTCCGATACCCGAGGCCGGCAACAGTGACTGGCACCGACAGCCCACGCCTTGACGGCGAACAGAGGGCTGCAAGAAGAGGACTGCGCAATGAGCAAGGAAATTGAAGATCATCGTCTATTGAACCCCAGCCGAAACGAACCCTTCTCCTCGGTGCTCGACCGTCGTCTTTCCCGGCGAGCGGTGATGAAGGGGGGCATGGGCATGGCGGCCATGACCATGCTGGGAAGCTTTGGTCTCTCGGCCTTCGCCAACGAGCCGTCGTCAGGGATGGCCAAGACGCCGCTGGCGCTGGCCTTCGAGTCGATTGCCGGTTCGCGCAGCGACGCCGTGGTGGTGCCGCCGGGCTATACCGCCCAGGTGCTGGTGCCCTGGGGTACGCCGCTTGACGACAGCGCGCCCGAATGGAGCGAAGATCTGACGATGACGCCCCAGGCCCAGGCGGCCAGCGTCGGCATGCATCACGACGGCATGCATCCTTTCGCGCTGGATGAGAGCACGGCCTCCGAGCGCTTCCTGCTGGTGATGAACAACGAATACATCGACGAGAACGCGCTGTGGGCGCCCCAGGGCGGCCCTACCAACATGACCGAAGGCAAGCGTCCGGCGGACGAGGTGCGCACCGAGATCAACGCCCACGGGGTGACCGTGGTCGAGGTGAAGAAGGACGCCGATGGTCGCTGGAGCCACGTCAAGGGTTCCGCCCATAACCGTCGCTACACCAGCGCCACCCCGATGCACCTGTCAGGGCCGGTGGCGGGCAGCGACTACGTCAAGACCAGGTATTCCCCGGGCGGCACCCAGGCCCGCGGCACCAACAATAACTGTGCCCACGGCTACACGCCCTGGGGAACTTACCTCACCTGCGAGGAGAACTGGCCGGCCTACTTCGTCAAGAACGAAGGCCGTACCCTGGACGATGACCGACTTGGTATCGCCAGCGGGCGCGGACGCTACGGCTGGGAGACCGCCGCGGGCGATGACAGCGAACGCGACGACGAATTTACCCGTCTGATCGGCGACCCCGTCGCCGACGACGCCAGCGGTGACTACCGCAACGAGCCGCGTCAGTTCGGCTATATCGTCGAGATCGACCCCTATACCGGCAGGCAGGCGATCAAGCGCACGGCGCTGGGCCGCTTCCGCCACGAGGGGTGCTGGCCGGGCAAGCTGGTAGCAGGCGAGCCGGTGGTGTTCTACTCCGGTCACGACTCGCGCAACGAGTACATCTACAAGTTTGTCTCCGAGGCGGCCTGGGACCCGGCGGATGCCATCGCTCCTGGCGCCGAGGCCGACCGCCTGGCGATCGGTGACAAGTACATGGACAGCGGCACCCTGTACGTCGCTCGCTTCAACGCCGATGGCAGCGGCGAGTGGCTGCCGCTGACGCCGGACGCCACCACCCAGGATGGCCGTACCCTGGCCGAGGCGCTCGAACTCGACGCCGATGACCTGGCCGGGGTGATCATCCACACCTGTGACGCCGCCGACCTGATGGGTGCCACGCCGATGGATCGCCCGGAGTGGGGCGCGGTGGACCCGTCCACCGGCGAGGTCTACATGACCTTGACCAACAACTCGAAGCGTACCGAAGACGGCACCGAGGCGACCCTGACCGGCGACGGCGACAACATCACCGCGCTGGGCAACGGCTACGCCACGGCACCGGTCAATGCGGCCAACCCGCGGGCGAACAACGAGGCCGGTCAGATCATCCGCTGGCGCGAGGGCAGCGACGCCACCGCCTTCGACTGGGAGGTATTCGTGTTCGGTGCCGCGGCCAGTGACCAGAACAACCTGTCCGGGCTGACCGCCGACAACGAATTCGCCAGTCCCGATGGGCTCTACTTCGATGAGCGCGGCGACGGCCAGGGCATCCTGTGGATCCAGACCGACAACGGCTACGAGGGCGTTACCGAGAGCACCAATGACCAGGTGCTGGCGGTCGTGCCGGCGGAGCTCGAGCGTGCCGATGGTGCCGCCGCAGTGATCTCCGGGGCCAACCAGGACAAGCTCAAGCGTTTCTGCGTGGGCCCCAACGGCTGCGAGGTCACCGGCATCTTCCCCACGCCGGACAAGACCGCGCTGTTTATCAATATCCAGCATCCGGGCAATTGGCCGGCCAGTGACGACGCGACCCAGGCGCCTGATGCCAGCGTGCGCCCGCGCGCCGCCACGGTGGTGATCCAGCGCGAAGACGGCGGCCAGATCGGCGTCTAGGACGTGTCCGAAAGGTGTCGGCTTGCGTCGGCCTTTCGGGCAACCTCCAGGGGCGTTCTCTACGTCTGACGTCTTGCGCCGCCCCAGCACCCCGGCTCCCTTTTCAGGGAGCCGGGGTGTTTTTTCTAGGGTCTGGGTGTCCAGGGCTGGATGATCGGCAGCCTGAAGCGGGAGGCGGTTGGTCCGGGGACCGCTTGGGTCGGCCAAGGCGCGGGCCAAGCGGCGCCCGGCAGCCGTCAGGACACATGACGACAACATGAAGAAGCCCCTCGCCAGCGTCGCTGGCGAGGGGCCTGGGTGGTGTTGCCGGTGCGTCTGTGGCGCTTTAACGCGCCGCTTTACTCAAGCCCGGGCGGCGTAGGCGTACAGCAGCGTTTCCTGGGCGGAGATCGGTGCGGCCTCGCCCGGATCCTGCTTGATGTAGGTGCCGTCGGCCTGCAGCAGCCAGCTCTGGCAGTTGTCGACCAGATAGGTCTCGAGGTCCTTGCGCACCCGGGCGGCGAGCTTCTTGTCGAGCAGCGGGAAGCAGGTCTCGACCCGATGGAACATGTTGCGCGCCATGAAGTCCGCGCTGGAGCCCCATATCTCGGGCTTGCCGTCGTTGTGGAAGTGGAACACCCGGGTGTGTTCAAGGAAGCGACCGATCACCGAGCGCACCCGGATATTCTCGGAGATGCCGGGCAGGCCAGGGCGCAGGCAGCACATGCCGCGGATGATCAGGTCGCACTCGACGCCGGCCTGGGAGGCGCGGTAGAGCGCCTGGATCAGCTTGGGTTCGGTTAGTGAGTTGCACTTGACGATGATATGGGCGCGCTTGCCCTTGCGCGCGTAGCTTGCCTCCCGCTCGATCATTTCGACGACCCGTTCGTGCAGGGTGAAGGGGGCGTGCAGCAGCTTCTCGATCTGGCGGGTGCGGCCCATGCCGGACAGTTGCTGGAACACCTTGTGCACGTCGGCGCACAGCACAGGGTCCGCGGTGAGCAGGCTGTAGTCGGTGTAGAGCTTGGCCGTCTTGGAGTGATAGTTGCCGGTGCCGAGGTGAGCGTAGTGGCGCAGCGCGCCCTTCTCGCGGCGCACGATGTGCATCATCTTGGCGTGGGTCTTGTAGGCCATCACCCCGTAGATGACGATGGCGCCGGCCTCCTGCAGGCGCGAGGCCAGCGCCAGGTTGTCGGCTTCGTCGAAGCGGGCGCGCAGTTCGATGACCACGGTCACTTCCTTGCCTTGGCCGGCGGCCTCGACCAGGGCGTTGACGATGGGTGAGTCGGCACCAGTGCGATACAGGGTCTGCTTGATCGCCAGCACGTCGGGGTCGCGGGCGGCCTCGCGCAGCAGGTCCTCCACCGGGGTGAACGACTGGAAGGGGTGATGCAGCAGGATGTCGCCTTCCTGCATCGACTGCATGATGGAGTTGGGTTGCTTGACCTGCTTGGGCACGCCGGGGGTAAAGGAGCGGTACATCAGATCGGGCCGGTCGGCGTCACCCAGTACCGACATCATGCGGGTCAGGTTGACCGGGCCATTGACCCGATAGAGGTCACTGGGTTCGAGCTGGAACTGCTTGATCAGGAAGTCGGAAAGCTCCTCGGGGCAGTTGTCGGCCACCTCCAGGCGCACGCCGCTGCCGTAGCGCCGGGCCAGCAACTCGCCGCGCAGGGCCGAGGCCAGGTCCGAGACTTCTTCGGGATCCACTGTCATGTCGGCGTTGCGGGTAAGACGGAACTGGTAGCAGCCCTTGACCTTCATCCCCGGGAACACCTCGTCGGCGTGGGCGTGGATCATCGACGACAGGAACAGGTACTCGGTGAAGCCTTCCTCGCACAGCTCTTCCGGCAGCGCGATGACCCGGGGCAGCGAACGTGGCGCCGGCAGGATGGCGAGGCCGCCCTCGCGGCCGAAGGCGTCCTTGCCCTCGAGCTCGACGATGAAGTTGAGGCTCTTGTTGACCAGCCGCGGGAAGGGGTGCGAGGGGTCCAGCCCGATGGGGCTGACCACCGGGATGATCTCGGTGGAGAAGTAATCATGGACCCACTTGCGCTGCTGCTTGGTCCAGTCGCCACGCCGACGGAAGCGGATGTTGTGGGCTTCCATGGCAGGGATCAGCTGCTCGTTGAGGATGCGGTACTGACGCTCCACGTGTTCGTGGGCGATCTTCGATATCTCGTCGAGCACCGAACGTGGGCTGCGGCCGTCGGCACCGGTGGCGTCGTCGCCCACGGCCAGTTGGCTCTTCAGTCCGGCCACCCGGATCTCGAAGAACTCGTCCATGTTGGAGGAAAAGATCAACAGGAACATCAGGCGGTTGAGCAGCGGGTGCGCCTGGTCCAGCGCCTGTTCCAGCACCCGGATGTTGAACTGCAGATGCGACAGCTCGCGATTGAAGTAGAGGCTCGGGTCGGTGAGGTCGGCCTCCGGGTCCGGCATTGCCTTGGGCTTGATGCCGGTGCGCGTCTGGTTAAGGCGCGGCACCGGGGTATCGGCCTGGGGCGCGTCGCTCATCGAGACGTCGGACTTGCCCAGGGTCGCATGTTCAATCGTGGTATTGTCGCTCTGCGCGTCTTCCATGGTGGTTCCTCATCGGGGCTCGGGAAGGGCGCCGCTCCCTCCCCTGATCAGCGGGCCAATAACCTGGCCGCGCGTTTGGCAAAGTAGGTCAGCACGCCGTCGGCGCCGGCACGCTTGAAGCACATCAGCGACTCGAGGATGACAGTGTCAGCGTCCAACCAGCCGTTGTCGAAGGCAGCCATGTGCATGGCGTATTCACCGCTCACCTGGTAGGCGTAGGTGGGCACGCGCAGCTCGTCCTTGACCCGGCGGACCACGTCCAGGTAGGGCATGCCGGGCTTGACCATCACCATGTCGGCACCTTCGGTGATGTCCATGGCGACCTCGTGGAGGGCCTCGTCGCTGTTGGCGGGGTCCATCTGGTAGGTCGACTTGTCGGCCTTGCCCAGGTTGGCCGCCGAGCCCACCGCATCGCGGAAGGGGCCGTAGTAGCGCGAGGCGTACTTGGCGCTGTAGGCCATGATGCGGGTGTTGGGCAGGCCTTCACGCTCGAGCAGTTCACGGATGGCACCGATACGCCCGTCCATCATGTCAGAAGGGGCGACCACGTCGGCCCCGGCCTCGGCATGGGACAGCGCCTGCTTGATCAGGGTCTCGACGGTGCGGTCATTGGCCACATAGCCGTCTTCATCGAGGATGCCGTCCTGACCGTGGCTGGTGTAGGGGTCCAGGGCAACATCGGTGATCACGCCGAGCTCGGGCAGGGCGGCCTTGAGCTCGCGTACGCTACGCTGGACCAGGCCGCTGGCGCTGTAGGCTTCTTCCGCCAGCTCGCTTTTCTTGTCGGCGTCGACCACCGGAAACAGCGCAATGGCGGGAATGCCCAGCTCGACGGCCTCGCGGGCCTCTTCGATCAACAGGTCCAGCGACAGGCGCTCGACCCCGGGCATGGACGGTACAGCCTCGCGTCGGCCTTCGCCCTCGAGCACGAAGACTGGCCAGATCAGATCGTCGGCACTCAGCTGGTTCTCGCGCATCAGGCGGCGGGAGAAGTCGTCCTTGCGCATGCGGCGAGGACGGCTGGCGGGGTAAAGACGAGGGGTAATGGCACTCAAGACGGCACTCCACGGAAGCAGGGATTCGGCGCCACGCGCTAGTCTGGTGGCACTTCATGACAAAAGCATGACATTGATTGAGTATATTCCTCCTCTCCCGTTCGCCGAAAGTCACGTCTTGTCGCACCCGTGGCGACTCTCTAGAGTAGTGGCAGTCTTGGCCGCGTCCGGCCCCGTTCGCGACGCGCTATAAAGGAGAATGACATGAGTAAACAGGTAGCGATCGTCTTGTCGGGCTGCGGCGTACAGGATGGTTCCGAGATCTACGAGACCACCCTGACCCTGCTGCGCCTGGACCAGCTGGGCATCGCCTATCGCTGTTTTGCCCCGGATATTGCTCACCAGGAGGTGATCGACCACCACAGCGGGGAGGCCGTCGAGGCGTCGCGCAATGTGCTGGTCGAGTCCGCCCGCCTGGCTCGGGGCGAGATTTCGCCGCTGGACGAACTGTCGGCATCGGACTTCGATGCCCTGATCCTGCCCGGTGGCTTCGGGGTGGCCAAGAATCTTTCGAACTACGCCACGGCCAAGTCCGAGATGGAGGTCCACGAGGACCTGGCTGAGCTGTTGATCGAGTTTCACGATGCGCGCAAGCCGATCGGCCTGATGTGCATCGCGCCGGTGCTGGTGCCCAAGGTACTGGGGCCGGGCATCGCCGTCACCATCGGTACCGACCCCGAGGTGTGTGGCTGCATCAGCGCCATGGGCGGCCTGCATCGCAGCTGTGCGGTGGATGATATCGTGGTGGACTTCGAGCATCGCCTGGTGACCACCCCCGCCTATATGCTGGCCACCCGCATCAGCGAGGCGGCGCTGGGCATCAACAAGCTGGTGGATCGCATCGACGAGATGATGGACGTCAACACCTGAGCGCTGTAGGCAGCGGGGCCAGGCCCCGCTGAGACGCCAGACGATGGCGGATCATTGTCGGCAAGCGCCTTGAACACCACCGGTGCGAGAGCGGTAAAAAAGCAAAGCCCGAGGCCAGTGCCTCGGGCTTTGTGCATTCTGCTGACGGGGGCTTTGCCGGTGTGGCGATCACGCCTCGTCCGGCGCTTCCTCGTCATCGCTGCTCCGCCTCTTGACCAGCCGGCCGAACAGCAGCCCGACCTCGTAGAGCAGGTACATGGGTACCGCCAGCAGGCTCTGGCTGACCACGTCCGGCGGGGTCATCAGCATGCCGATGACGAAACAGCCGAGGATGACGTAGGGGCGCTTGGCGCTCAGGCTCTTGACGCTGGCGGCGCCGGTGAGGATGAGCAGGAAGGTTGCAATCGGGATCTCGAAGGCGATACCGAAGGCGAAGAACAGCTTCAGCACGAAGTTGAGATACTGGTTGATATCGGTCATCACCTGCACGTTCTCCGGCCCGGTCTGGGTGAAGAAGGCGAATAGCAGGGGAAAGACCACGTAGTAGGCGAAGGCCGCGCCGAGATAGAACAGCAGGACGCTCGAGGCCAGAAGCGGCAGTGCCAGGGCCTTTTCCTTGTCGTACAGCCCTGGTGCCACGAAGGCCCAGGCCTGGTGCAGGACGAAGGGAATGGCCACGAACACCGCCACTACCAGGGTCAGCTTGAACGGCGCCAGGAAGGGCGACGCCACCTCGGTGGCGATCATCTGGGAGCCTTCCGGCAGCAGCTCCATCAGGGGGTCTGCGACAAACTGGTAGATGTCGTTGGAAAAGGCGTAGAGCGCCAGGAAGATCACCAGGATGGCGATCACGGCGCGCATCAGCCGCGAGCGCAGCTCCACCAGGTGTTCGATCAGTGGGGCGTGGCCCTGACTTGACGGCGGAGTGTCACCGGTATCGCTCATCGGGTGGCGGAGTCCTTGTGCTCGGAAGAGGCGGTGTCATCGCTGGGAGCGGGGGAGAGCGTGGAAGCCGAAGCGCTGGACGATGAAGCGCGTGCGGCGCTGTCGACGGCGTCGTCCAGCCGCTGGTCGGCCGAGGCAGACTGGGCGCCGGTGGAATCCGCCTGCCCGCCGTTGCCCTTGTTCGGGGTGTCGGCGATGGATTCCACGCTGCGCCTGGCTTGTTCGGCGCTGCGCTTGGCCTGGTTGACGCTGTCGTCCAGCTTGCGTTCCTGCTCCTTGAGCTTCTGGCGCAGTTCCTCGGCCTCGAGCTGGGCGCTGATCTCGCGCTGCATGCCGGCCACCGAACGCTTGATGCGCCCGATCCACAGGCCGGCGGTACGCGCGGCCTTGGGTAGGCGCTCGGGACCCAGCACCAGCAGTCCCACCACCCCGATGATCAGCAGTTCCAGAAAGCCGATATCGAACATGTGGCGTTACTTGCGCTCGTCGGAGGATTCGGGCTTGCGCTCTGCCTCGACGTCGTAGGTGTTGTTGGACGTATCGGTCTCGTCATGGCGGACCTGGGCCTGGGGCTTGGCCTCCTCCGACTTGTCCTCATCTTCGCTGACGGCCTTCTTGAAGCCCTTGACCGCGCCACCCAGGTCGCTGCCAACGTTGCGGAGCTTCTTGGTGCCGAAGATCAGGATGATGATGCCGAGTACGATCAGCAGTTGCCAGATACTGATACCACCTAACATAAGAACTTCCTCAATATGCGGCGCCAGGCGCCGTGAATCGTTGGTTCCCGCCGAGGCTCAGGAGTGGCGCGAGGCCTTCTCCTCATGCCCCGATACGCCGAAGCGTCGGGCGAGTTCATCCAGCACCTGCCGATGGTCGAGTCCCAGGTGCGAGAGCATCACCAGACTATGAAACCACAGGTCTGCCGTTTCGGCGATCAACGCCTCGCGACTGGCTGGATCCGCGTCAACATCCTTGGCGGCAAGTACGGTCTCTACCGCCTCTTCGCCCACCTTCTCGAGTATCTTGTTCAGCCCCTTGTGATGCAAGGAGGCAACGTAGGAAGTGTCAGGATCGGCGTGCCGACGTTCGCTGAGGGCGGCGTCGAGCTGGTTCAGAATATCGCTCATCGGTGAAGATTCCATTAAAAGATCAGTTCCAGATCACCAGCAGTGTGCCGATGCCCGCAGCGACCAGGACCGGCCAGGGCTGATCGGTCAACCAGCCGGACAGCGGTTGCCAGGCCAACGCCACCGCGGCCAGGGCGAGCCCCAGTCGGGTCCGGCGTATTCGCCTGGCCTGGCGGGTCAGCTGGCCGAGAATATGGGTCATGACCTCGCCCTGCTGGGTGATCTGGCGCGATCGCTTCTCGGTCTGGGACAGTGCCTGGTGGGCCAGTACCGGCAACTCCGGGAGCTGCCGGGTCAGCTCCGGCGCCTGCCGCTTGAACGACTCCCACAGGCCCTGGGCGCCGGCGCGCTCCTTCATCCAGCGCTCCAGATAGGGCTTGGCGGTGGCCCACAGGTCCAGGTCCGGGTAGAGCTGACGGCCCAGGCCTTCGATATTGAGCAGGGTCTTCTGCAGCAACACCAGTTGGGGCTGGACCTCCATGTTGAACCGCCGCGCGGTCTGGAACAGGCCCAGCAGCACCTGGCCGAACGAGATGTCCTTGAGCGGTTTCTCGAGGATCGGCTCGCATACCGTGCGTACCGCCGCCGCGAACTCGTTGGCGCGGGTATCTTCGGCCACCCAGCCGGACTCGATGTGCAGTGCAGCGACCTCGTAGTAGTCCTGGTGGAAGAAGGCCAGCAGGTTGCGCGCCAGGTAGTCCTGGTCTTCCCGGGTAAGGCTGCCGACGATGCCGCAGTCGATGGCGATGTACTGGGGATCGGACGGCGCCTGGCGGGAGACGAAGATGTTGCCCGGGTGCATGTCGGCGTGGAAGAAGTTGTCGCGGAACACCTGGGTGAAGAAGATCTCCACGCCGCGCTCGGCCAGGCGCTTCAGGTCGGTGCCCTGGGCCTTGAGCGCCTCGATGTCGGCCACCGGCACGCCGTGGATGCGTTCCTGGACCATCACCTTGTGGCGGGTCAGCGGCCAGTGGATCGACGGCACATACAACAGTGGCGACTTGTCGAAGTTGCGCTTGAGCTGGGAGGTGTTGGCCGCTTCCTTGGTCAGGTCGAGCTCGTCGAACAGGGTGGTCTCGTAGTCGCGGACCACTTCCACCGGGTGCAGCCGGCGCGCTTCCGGCACCTTGTTGAGCGCTCGCGCCACCAGGTACATCAGCGCCATGTCCTGGCGCATGACCCGCTCGATGCCTGGGCGAATCACCTTGACCACCACGTCCTGGCCGTCGGGCAGCCTGGCGGTGTGGACCTGGGCGATCGAGGCCGAGGCCAGCGGCTCACGGGAAAATTCGGCGAACAGTACCTCGAGCGGCTCGCCCAGGGACTCTTCGATCAGTGCCTCGGCATGCTCGCCGGGGAAGGGCGGTACCTGATCCTGCAGCCGCTTGAGTTCATTGGCGATATCGTCGGGGAACAGGTCGCGACGGGTCGACAGCATCTGGCCGAACTTGATGAAGATCGGCCCCAGTGACTCCAGCGCCAGGCGCAGGCGTTCGCCGCGGGAGCGCTCGCCGACGGGAATCAGTTTGAGCGGCGACCAGGTGAATATCAGCCGCAACCACCAGGGCAGCTTTTCCAGCGGCAGCAGGGTGTCGAGACGGTAGCGGGTGACGACCCAGATGATGCGCAGCGGGCGGAGGATCATTAGACGTCGTTCTCCCGGGCCAGGCGACGGGTCAGGCGCTTGAGACGTGCCTCAGTACGGTCGGTGGCCAGCTCCAGTTCGGTCAGCGCCTCGCGCATGGCCTCGAGCTGATGGCGGCCGGGCAGCCAGCGGGCTTCCTCGAAGACGTACTCGGAGACGTCGGCGCACAGCTCACGGTGGGTGCGCAGGCCCCAGCGGGACAGGCCGCGCAGGCCTTCGGCGAGCTGGTGAGCCGGCAGGTCGCCGAGATAGCGGGCAAGCTCAGCCTCCCAGTCCAGGTCGAGATCCAGCAGCAGGTCGCGGGTCGCCTCGAGCAGGTGGAGCTTGCCGCGCACCGCGAGACGGCCCTCGAACATCAGCCGTTCCATGTCGGCGCCGCCGGCCAGCCGGCCCAGGGTGTCGCTGTCCAGCTCGACGATGGCGTCCCAGGCGCCTTCATCGACCTCGTCCACCAGCAGCAGGTCAACCCCCTGGGGGTGATAGCACAGCGCCAGCTGGACACGCGGGGACTCCAGGCACATCAGCACCCGCTGGCCCGCCAGCGAGCGCAGCCGAGAAGGCGAGGCAGGGTCGCGTGCGAGCAGGGCGTTGACGGTCTTCTCGATGCCGGCCAGCAGCAGGGTCGGGGTCAAGGCCATCATGTCCTCAAAGCTTGATGCCGCGATGCAGCGCGACGATGCCGCCGGTGAGATTGGTGTATTCGACGCGCTCGAGTCCGGCGGTTTCCATCATGCCCTTGAGCGTTTCCTGATCCGGGTGCATGCGGATCGACTCGGCCAGATAGCGATAGCTGTCGGCATCGCCGGCCACCAGTTCGCCCATCTTCGGCAGCAGACGGAAGGAGTACTCGTCGTAGGCGCGGGTCAAAAGCGGATTGTCGGGCTTGGAGAATTCCAGCACCAGCAGGCGGCCGCCGGGCTTGAGGATGCGCGCCATGGAGGCCAGGGCGGCGTCCTTGTCGGTGACGTTGCGCAAACCGAAGGCGATGGTGATGCAGTCGAAGGTATTGTCGGGAAATGGTAGGCATTCGGCATTGGCCTGGACGTACTCGACGTTGCCACCGACACCACGGTCGATCAGCTTGTCGCGTCCCACCCCAAGCATGGAGGCGTTGATGTCGGCCAGCACCACCTTGCCGCGCGGTCCCACCATGCGCGAGAACTTCAGCGCCAGGTCGCCGGTACCGCCGGCGATGTCGAGTACGCTATGACCAGGCCGGACGCCGGAACGTTCGATGGTCAGGCGCTTCCACAGCCGATGGATACCGAAGGACATCAGGTCGTTCATCACGTCGTAGCGAGCCGCCACGCTGTGGAAGACATCGGCGACACGTGAGGCCTTTTCCTCGACCGGCACGTCCTGAAAACCGAAGTGGGTGGTGCGCTTATCCATGGGACTCCCGAGTCGTGAGCGATTGCGAGAAGAGCCGATGGGGGCTCTTTGGCAGCGGCCATTGTAGCCTTGCCGAGGTGGCTTGTCTTTGACCGTCACCCGGCTTGTCGCCACACCGGTGTCGATCGCTAAAGCTGACGGATCTCGATACCCAGCGGCTCGCGACTGGCGCCGGCCTCGTCCAGACGCTTGAGATAGTCGGTCCAGTTGGCCTCGCGCTCGCGGATCAGCCAGTCCAGATAGTCCCAGCTGTAAAGGCCGCTGTCGTGGCCATCGTCGAAGTGCAGCTTGAGGGCGTAGCGGCCCGCCTGGGTGATGTCGGCAAGGCCCACGTCCTTCTTGCCCACCTGAAGGGTGGCGGTGTCGCCGCCGTGGCCACGGACCTCGGCGGAGGGAGAAAACACCCGCAGGTACTCCACCGACAGGCGGTGGCGGGAGCCGTCGGCGTAGCCGATCTCGAGCTCGCGGGCCTTTCTGTGGTAGTGCACCAGGGTCGGAGTGGGGGCGCTCATGGCGATCCTCTCTGTTTCAGCACGGTGGGCGTGCCCTGACTTCAGCATTTGCGGCATCGAAAGCACGACCGGGCCGCGGCGCAGTGCGCGGCGGCCCGGTCATCGAGGGTGCTTGGCCGGTGGTTACAGGATATACCGGCTCAGATCCTCGTCCATGGCCAGTTCGCCGAGCTGAGAATCGACGTAGGCACGGTCGATGATCAGCGGGTTGCCGAGATCCGAGCCCTTGAACGAGGCCTCCTCGAGCAGCCGCTCCATTACCGTGTGCAGGCGACGGGCGCCGATGTTCTCGGTGCCTTCATTGACGTTGAAGGCGATCTCGGCGATGCGCTCGATGCCGTCATCGGTGAAGCGCACTTCGAGGCCGTCGGTGGCCAGCAGCGCCTCGTACTGACGGGTCAGGGCGGCGGACGGCTCGGTCAGGATGCGCTTGAAGTCGTCCGGCGTCAGCGCCGACAGCTCGACACGGATCGGCAGACGGCCCTGCAGCTCGGGGATCAGATCCGAGGGACGCGACAGGTGGAAGGCGCCGGAGGCGATGAACAGGATGTGGTCGGTCTTCACCATGCCGTACTTGGTCGACACCGTGGAGCCTTCGATCAGCGGCAGCAGGTCGCGCTGGACGCCCTCGCGGGAGACCTCACCGCCGCTGGACTGACCGCTGCCCTTGGCGACCTTGTCGATCTCGTCGAGGAAGACGATGCCGTTCTGCTCCACCGCCTCCACCGCGCGGGACTTGATGTCGTCCTCGTTGACCAGCTTGCCGGCCTCTTCGTCGCGCAGGATGGTGAAGGCCTCCTTGACCGTGACCTTGCGGGTCTCGGTCTTGCCCTTGCCCATGCCGGAGAACAGGTTCTGTAGCTGGCTGGTCATCTCTTCCATGCCCGGCGGTGTCTGGAACTCGAGGTTGGGTGCCTGGGGCGACACCTGGATCTCGATCTCCTTGTCGTCGAGCTGGCCTTCACGCAGCTTCTTCCTGAACATCTGGCGCGTCGAGGAGTCCTCGCGCGGCTCTTTTTCCTGGCCACGGGGCGGCGGCAGCAGGGCGTCGAGGATGCGATCCTCGGCGGCGTCCTCGGCGCGGTGGCCGACCTCTTCCTTGGCCTGCTCGCGTACCAGCTTGATCGCTGCCTCGGTCAGGTCACGGATGATCGACTCGACGTCACGGCCGACGTAGCCCACCTCGGTGAACTTGGTCGCCTCGACCTTGATGAAGGGAGCCTTGGCCAGCTTGGCCAGGCGCCGGGCGATTTCGGTCTTGCCGACGCCGGTGGGGCCGATCATCAGAATGTTCTTGGGGGTGACCTCCTGGCGCAGCTCGCCGTCGAGCTGCATGCGGCGCCAGCGGTTACGCAGGGCGATGGCCACGGAGCGCTTGGCATCCTGCTGACCGACGATGTACTGATCCAACGCGTGGACGATTTCGCGGGGCGTCATCTGGGTCATGATCAAAGCTCTTCCAGGGTCACGTGATGGTTGGTGAACACGCAGATGTCACCGGCGATCTCCAGCGACTTCTCGGTGATCTCGCGGGGCGACAGTTCCGTGTTCTCGAGCAGCGCGCGGGCGGCGGACAGGGCGTAGTTGCCGCCGGAGCCGATGGCGATGATGCCACGCTCGGGTTCCACCACGTCACCGTTGCCGGTGATGATCAGCGAGGCCTTCTTGTCGGCCACCGCCAGCAGCGCCTCGAGGCGGCGCAGGGCGCGATCGGTGCGCCAGTCCTTGGCCAGCTCCACCGCGGCCTTGACCAGGTTGCCCTGGTACTTCTCCAGCTGGGCCTCGAAGCGTTCGAACAGGGTGAAGGCGTCGGCGGTGCCGCCGGCAAAACCGGCCAGCACCTGGCCGTGATAGAGGCGACGCACCTTGCTGGCGTTGCCCTTCATCACCGTGTTGCCCAGTGACACCTGGCCATCGCCGGCCAATGCCACCTGGTCGCCGCGGCGAACGGAAACGATCGTGGTCATGGAGAATTCTCCTTGGGGAAGCCGAGGCCTCCGGTGACTGTCGAGGGGCAGAGCCCTCTGCATAAGCGATAGGCTGGTAGGTGCGGGCGGGTCGCAAGGATTTCAAGCGCGGGCGACTCGGGAATGCGGCTCGCTTCGACGAGAAGACGGCGCAGCAGAAGGACGAGAGATACCGCCACGATGGGTGCTTGAGCGGTGGCCAGCACCCACCAGGCCCAGACATGACGTTCTGGGCCTGGTGGGCGTAGCTTCAGAAGGAGGAGGTGTGCCGACGTCAGTTCTGCAGCTGGATCAGCAGCGGCTCGATGCCTTGAGTGCTCATTAGATCCTGGGCCCGCGACAGTTCATTGCGATCGCTGTAGGGGCCGACCTGCACCCGATGCCAGGTGGCGCCGCCGGTGGCCTCGACCTCGCTGATCTTGGCCAGCAGGCCGAAGTCCTTGAGTCGCCCGGCGAGCTGTCGGGCATCGTTGACCTCGCGGAAGGAGGCCGCCTGCAGCATGTAGCGACGTTCGGCGCTGCGCGGGGTCTCGGATGGCGTGGACGACGCTTCCTCTTCGCGGGAGTTGGCGGCGATCACCGCGGCGATGGGGTCGTCCGAGGAGATCTCGTCCTCGCTCGGCTGGGCCGCCTCGGGGCGCTTGGCAGTGGACGCCGGCATCTCCTCATCGGAGGCGATGACTTCGGACTCCGGCAGCAGGGTATAGAACTCGAACGTCGGCATCGGCGGCTCGCTTTCGCTGGTCTGTCCGCCTTGTGCACTGCCACTCGCATTGCTGCCCTGCTGCTCGCCGCTGGAGGGCTTGGGCAGCACCGCCGCCACCGGTGAACGGGGATCCTGCCAGGGAGCGGTACCGTTCTGGTGGTGAGCCAGCAGGAAGCCTGCGGCCACGCCGACGGCGGCCCACAGCCAGCCTGGGATACCCCCGCGGGCCTGCTTGGGTGCTTGCCTGCGCTTCTGGCTGGTGGTTGCTCCGCGCTTGCGCGGGGGCGCCTTGCGAGTGGCCATGGCTTACATCTCCTCCGGTGCACCGACGCCCATCAGGTCGAGTCCATTACGCAGCACCTGACGCGCGGCCAGGCCCAGCGCCAGGCGCGCATTGCGCAGGGCGTCGTCGTCGACCATGACTTTGCAGGCGTTGTAGCAGCTATGGAAGTCGGCTGCCAGATCCTGCAAATATTGGGCGATCTGCTGCGGCTCGCGGGCCTTGGCGGCGTGCTCGACCACCTCGGGATAGCGCGCCAGGCGATTGAGCAGGGCCTTTTCCTGGTCTGCCTCGAGCAGGCCCAGGTTGGCCATGGCGGTGGCGTGGTCGAAGGCCAGGCCTTCGCTCTCGGCCTTGCGCAGCACGCTGCACACCCGGGCGTGGGCGTACTGGACGTAGTACACCGGGTTGTCATTGGACTGCGAGCGCGCCAGATCGATGTCGAAGGTCAGCTGCGAGTCAGCGCGACGGGCGGCGAGGAAGAAACGGGTGGCGTCGCGGCCGACCTCGTCGATCAGGTCGCGCAGGGTAACGTAGCTGCCGGCCCGCTTGGACAGCTTGACCTCGACCCCGGAACGGGTGACCAGCACCATCTGGTGCAGCACATAGTCCGGCCAGCCCTGGGGGATACCGACATCCAGCGCCTGCAGGCCGGCGCGTACCCGGGTCACGGTGGAGTGGTGGTCGGCACCCTGCTCGTTGATCACGCTGGTGAAGCCGCGCTGCCACTTGTCGAGGTGGTAGGCCACGTCGGGCAGGAAGTAGGTGTAACCGCCTTCGCTCTTGCGCATCACCCGATCCTTGTCGTCGCCGAAGTCGGTGGTGCGCAGCCACAGGGCGCCGTCCTGCTCGTAGGTGTGGCCGTTATCGGTCAGGCGACGGGCGGTCTCCTCGACCTTGCCCTGCTGGTACAGCGAGGACTCGAGGAAGTAGACATCGAAGCCGACGCCGAAGGCGCGCAGGTCCAGGTCCTGTTCGCGACGCAGGTAGGCCACGGCGAACTCGCGGATGGCGTCGAGATCCTCCGGGTCAGCCTTGGCGGTGACGTGGCGGTCGTCGGCGTGGATGGTCTCGCCGGCCAGGTAGGCCTTGGCCACGTCCTCGATGTAGCCGCCGCGGTAGCCGTCCTCCGGCCAGCCGTCGCTGTCCGGGTCCAGCCCCTTGGCGCGGGCCTGCACCGACAGCGCCAGATTGGTGATCTGGGCGCCGGCGTCGTTGTAGTAGAACTCGCGGGTGACGTCGTAGCCGGTGGCCTCGAGCAGGCGACACAGGCAGTCGCCCACCGCGGCGCCTCGGCCGTGGCCGACATGAAGGGGGCCGGTGGGGTTGGCGGAAACGAACTCTACCTGCACCTTTTCGCCAGCGCCGGCCAGGCTGCGGCCGAAGGCGTCGCCGGCGTCCAGCACCTGGCGCACCACCTGGGCCGCGGCGTCGGTGGCGGCGAAGAAGTTGATAAAGCCGGGGCCGGCGATCTCGACCTTGGACACGGCGGCGCTTTCGGGCAGGGCCGCTACCAGTTTTTCCGCCAGCTGGCGCGGTGCGGCCTTGGCCGGCTTGGCCAGCATCAGGGCGAGGTTGGTGGCGTAGTCGCCGTGGGCCTTGTCCTTGGTCGGGTCGACCTTGTAGGCCGGGGAAAGCTCCTGGGGAACGACTTCCTGCTGCTTGAGCTCGGCAAGAGCGGCATCCAGCAGCGCAACGATGGTGTCTTTCATGAGGCGTCTATGTCCTGTGGCACGGTGGCCGAGCGTGGCGAATCCTGGCGGGAGCACCTGTCGGCGGGCAGACCGCGTATTATCGATGATTGCGCCTGGCCTTTAAAGGCCGGGGCGGCAAAGCTCAGCGTATCGGACCTCAGCTCAGGGTCTGCGGATCGACGTCAATGGACCAGCGGATACGCCGCGCCTCGGGCCAGGCTTCCAGACGGTGGGCCAGCCATTCGAGCGCGGGGTGCAGCTGACTGCGTCGCTCCGCCATCAGCGCGATCTGCAGGTGGTAGCGGTTCTGACGGCGCTCCATGGGGGCAGGTACCGGGCCGAGGCAGTCGAGATCCAGAGCCAGGCTACGTACCTGCTCGCGCAATTCGCCGGCGATCTCCCGGGCGAGTGCCGTCAGGGCGTCTTCCCGCGGGCCTTCCAGGCGGACCAGGGCCATGAAGCGCAGTGGCGGCAGGGCGGCGATGCGGCGTTCTTCCAGCAGCGACTCGGCCAGGGCGTCGTAGCCGCGCTCGGCCAATAGACGAAGGCTGGGGTCGTCCGGGTGCATGGTCTGCACCAGCACTCGGCCAGGGTGGGCGGCGCGGCCGGCGCGCCCGGCCACCTGCTCGAGCAACTGGGCCGAGTGCTCCAGCGCGCGAAAGTCGCTGGCGTAGAGGCCGGCGTCGGCGTTGACCACCACGACCAGGGTGACGTGGGGCAGATGGTGGCCCTTGGCCAGCATCTGGGTCCCGACCAGGATCGCTGGTTCGCCACGCCGGACCTCGGTGAGCATCTTCTCGAGCGCGTCCTTGGCCCGGGTGCTATCGCGGTCGATGCGGTGGACCGGGGTCTCGGCAAAGGTTTCGGCCAGGCTCTCCTCCGTACGCTCGGTGCCGCTACCCAGCGGACGCAGGTCGGCGCTGCCGCAGTCCGGGCAGGCGTCGGGAATGACCCGGCGGCGGTCGCAGTGGTGGCAGGCCAGCATCGGCGGCTGGCGGTGCCAGGTCATGCGTGCGTCACAGTGGTCGCACTCGGCCATCCAGCCGCAGGCGTGACAGGCCAGGGTGGGGGCGAAACCGCGGCGATTGATGAACACCAGCACCTGGTGGCCGGCATCCAGCGTTGCCTTGATGGCGTCGATGACCGGCGGAATCAGACCGCCGCGTCGAGGGCGCCCCTTGAGGTCGACCAGCTCCAGTCGAGCGGGAGCGTGGCGAGTGGCCCGCCGGGTCAGCCGCAGGTGAGCGTAGTCACCGGTGCGCGCGCGGTGCAGGCTCTCCAGCGACGGCGTGGCGCTCCCCAGCAGCAGCGGAATGCCATGGCGCTTGGCGCGCACCACCGCCAGGTCGCGGGCGTGGTAGCGTAGCCCGTCCTGCTGCTTGAACGAACCATCGTGCTCTTCGTCGACGATGATCAGGCCTGGGCGAGCCAGCGGGGTGAAGATGGCCGAGCGGGTGCCGATGACAATCGGCGCCCTCCCGCTGGCCGCCGCCTCCCAGGCGTCCAGGCGCTCGTGGTCGGTCAGCCCCGAGTGCAGTGCCACCACCGGGACCCGGAAGCGCTGGCGAAAGCGCCCCAGGGTCTGCGGAGTCAGGCCGATTTCGGGAATCAGCACCAGCGCCTGGCGCTTCTTGGCCACCACCGCCTCGATCAACTGCAGGTAGACCTCGGTCTTGCCGCTGCCGGTCACCCCGTGCAGCAGGCAAGGGTGAAAGCGATCGAGCCCCTGGTGGAGCTGGTTCAGCGCCTTGGCCTGCTCGTCGTTCAGGGCCAGCGCCGGGCTCGCCAGCAGGCCCTGGCTGTCGTCGGGGGTGGGGCCGGTGAGGGTTTCCTCGTGGCAGCTCACCAGCCCCTTGGCTTCCAGCGCCTTGAGCTGGTCGCGGGTGAAGGATTGCGCCTGGATCACCTGGGTGGTGAGGCCCTGGGGATGCTGGCGCAGCATCTCCAGCAGTTCGGCCTGGCGCGGAGCTCGGCCCAGGCGGGCAGGATCGCCGTTCAAAGCGACCTGCCAGCGTTCGCGTACCCGCGCCTCCAGCGGGCGTCCCTGACGCAGCAACACCGGCATGGCATGGGCCAGGGTGTCGCCGAGGGCGTGCTGGTAGTAGCGCGAGGTGAATCGACATAACCACAGCCAATCGCCTGGCAGCGGCGCCTTGTCCAGACAGGCCTGGATCGGCTTCAGCTTGGCCAGCGGCAGGTCGCTGTCGTCACGACAGTCGACGATGACGCCCACCACCTGGCGGCGGCCGAACTCGACGCGCACGCGCAGTCCCGGCGACCAGCCCCCTGGCGGGGGCGCCCCCTGGGGGAGGTAGTCGAACAGGCGGCGAAGGGGGGATGGAATGGCGATCCGCAGCACGCGCGGGGCAGGAGAGTCAGCCAATTGGCCTCCACAATGAAGTCTGCTAGAATACTCCGCCGCTTCCTTGATGGGAGCGGATCACCGGCCGGCACAGGGGCTTGACGACGCACCAACGAGTGCCCGTGCCATTACCCGTATGCGGTGCCTGGCAATGGATCAGGTGGCGGCATACCGAAAAGTGAGGTTCACGATGAAACAAGGTATCCACCCGGATTACAAGACGGTCAATGCGACCTGTTCCTGCGGCGCCACCTTCGAGGTCGGTTCCACCGCTGGCCACGACCTGAGCCTGGACGTCTGCTCTCAGTGCCACCCGTTCTACACCGGCAAGCAGAAGCAGGCCACCACCGGTGGTCGCGTCGAGCGCTTCAACAAGCGTTTCGGTGCCGCGCTCAAGCGTTGATCGTACGGAGCTGAACGCGCCAGCGAGAAACGCTGGTCGACGATGCTCGGGCAATGTCCCCTTCGAACCCGCCTTCATGGCGGGTTCGTTGCGTCTGGGGTTGCGCAGAGGAACGTGGGGAAAGGACAGGGGGCAAAGGGCAGGGCCCGCGACCGCGTGAGCGTTCCCGTTATTGCGTTGCATCAATGCGCAACGCGCGGCGGGCGACTAGGCTTCAAGCAGCAAAGGGAGGCGATGGTCGGGCCTCATCGTTGTCAATGGGCGAACTCACGCTTGCCCGAGCGGTGAGCTTCCAGCGTCACCCTTGGCCCATCTCTGCGCTCACCTTCCTTGCATCTTTCTTCATGACAAGGGTTGGTGCAATGCAGCAAAAGTTGTCGACATTGTCAGCGAAAATCCTGAAACGGGCGTATAACTGACGCTTTTCTCAATCATGTTGAGAAATGGAATATTTTTCTATATTGTGTTGCCACCGTTCCACAAGGACATCCGGACACCAAGCATGACGGACGCAAAGAAGCAGGCTGCGCTGGACTATCACGCCCTCCCCATTCCCGGAAAGCTGTCGGTCGAACTGACCAAGCCGACCGCCACGGCCAAGGACCTGGCGCTGGCCTACAGTCCCGGCGTGGCGGAGCCGGTGCGAGAGATCGCGCGGGACCCGGAAAACGCCTATCGCTATACCGGCAAGGGCAACACCGTGGCGGTGATCTCCGACGGCACCGCCATCCTTGGCCTCGGTAACCTGGGGCCGCTGGCGAGCAAGCCGGTGATGGAAGGCAAGGGTGTGCTGTTCAAGTGCTTCGCCGGCATCAACTCTGTGGATATCGAGGTCGACGCCGAGAGTCCCCAGGCATTCATCGATACCGTGGCGCGGATCGCCGACAGCTGGGGCGGCATCAACCTCGAGGACATCAAGGCACCGGAGTGTTTCGAGATCGAGCAGGCGCTGGTCGAGCGCTGCAAGATCCCGGTGTTTCACGATGATCAGCATGGCACCGCCATCGTCACGGCGGCGGGTATGCTCAATGCGCTGGAAATTGCCGGCAAGTCCCTCGATCAGGCGCGTATCGTGTGCATGGGCGCCGGCGCCGCGGCGATCGCCTGCATGAAGCTGCTGGTGGCCTGTGGTGCTCGCCCCGAGAACCTGGTGATGCTCGATCGCAAGGGCGTTATCCATACAGGTCGTGAGGACCTCAACCAGTACAAGGCGATGTTTGCGGTGGACACCGACAAGCGCACCCTGGCTGACGCCATCGATGGCGCCGATGTGTTCATCGGTCTGTCCGGCCCTGGTCTGATGACCGCCGATCATATTCGCAAGATGGCCAAGGACCCGATCGTCTTCGCCTGCACCAATCCGGATCCGGAGATCCATCCCGACCTGGCGCGGGAGACCCGCCCGGACGTGATCATGGCCACCGGACGTTCGGACTATCCGAACCAGGTCAACAACGTGCTCGGTTTTCCCTTTATCTTCCGCGGTGCCCTGGACGTGCGCGCCACCCGCATCAACGAAGAGATGAAGGTTGCCGCCGTCCACGCGCTCAAGGACCTGGCGCGGGAGCCGGTGCCCCAGGCGGTGCTGGAAGCCTACGAGAAGGACGCCATGAGCTTCGGCCGTGAGTACATCATTCCGACCCCGGTGGACGTGCGTCTGCTGGAGCGGGTGACCTCGGCGGTGGCCCAGGCGGCGGTGGACTCCGGCGTGGCCAGAAAGCCCTACCCGTCGCACTATCCGCTCAAGACCATCGACGACGTCTACGGCGGCTGAGCCAGGCGCCGATAGATCCAGGCGCCGCTAGATCCAGACGCCGATAGATCCAGACGTCTCGACAGCAACGACAAGGCCCTCCAGTGGAGGGCCTTGTCGCGTCTGGTGGCCGTAATCCGATCGGTCCTGGCCTCGGCGTCCTCAAGGGGTGGGAGCTGCTTGAGAACTCGTAGCGTAGCGAGGCCGAGGAGCCGGTCGGTTCTTGGTCGCTAGAACTCGTAGCGTAGCGAGGCCGAGGTGATGCGGTCGGTCTTGGCCTCGGCGTCCTCGGGGGGATCCGAGTTGTGCTTGATCTCGTGGGACAGGCGCAGCGACATATGGGCGTTGATGCGGGTATCCAGGGCGGTATAGGAGCGCACCGTCGAGTTCTTGCGGGTGGTCTCCAGCGACAGTTCCTGTTCGAGGGTGGCGCTATCGCTCAGCGCATAGCCGGCCTCCAGGGCGCCGTATGCCACCGCCAGACGCTGGTCGTTCTCGCCGGGCAGGATGTCGGCGCGATAGCCGGGGCCTGCCTCCAGCGCCAGGTGGGCGCGATCGTCGTCGATCAGCTGGCGGCCGTAGCCGGTAATGGCGGTGAACTGGTGGTCGTAGCCGCTGAAGCGATCCTTCTCCCAGCGGCCGAAGCCGAACAGATAGTGCGGGCCGACCAGTTCCCGGCGTTGGCGAAAGGACACCAGATACTGCTCCGCACTGGTCTCGCTGTCCTCGCTGGCGTGGCGGGCCTCGCCGCGCAGGCGTGACAGCCAGGCGCCCTGCAGCCAGGTGAGCTGGGCCTTGCCGAGAAAGGTCTCGCTGTTGGAGTTGCCCGACAGATGGGTGTAGCCGAACTCGACATGGCCGAGAAAGTCCGGCGAGTCGTCATGGACGGGAGTCGGGGCGTAGAAGGTATCTGCCAGGGAGGCTTTTATCGGCACAAAAAGCCCGAAAATGCATAGTGCCGTCGCGGGCAAATGAAAACGGGAAATCACCATAAGGTGGTCTCTAGGAAGGTTCAAGGCGTGCTGGGTAGCGCGAAGTGACAAGGGGCCCCTCCTTCCCGACGGGAAGGAGGGGTAATGGCCTTAGAAGATGGCTTCGTAGGCGCCGGTACCCTGGGAGCCGCTGTGGCGCTCGACGGCGCTTTCGACACGACGGGGCTGTACGGTGGGCATGTGGTCTTCGTCGAACAGTTCCTCGACGCCGCCACCCTGGCCGTCGCGCAGCAGGCGACCGCTGTTGGCGTCGACCCTGGCGGTGATGATGCCGGGCGGCTGTTCGGGGATGTTCTCCGGCTTGCCGGCCAGCGCCTGGCCCATGAAGTCGACCCAGATCGGCAAGGCGGCCTGGGCGCCGTACTCGGCGGTGGGGGTGTTGTCGTCCTTGCCCACCCACACGGTAGTAGCGTAGTCGCCGTTGAAGCCGGCAAACCAGGCATCACGCTGGTCGTTGGTGGTGCCGGTCTTGCCGACGATGTCGGTGCGCTCGAGTGCCAGGGCGCGGCGGGCGGTGCCGCGCTCGACCACGTCGCGCAGCATGTCGCGCAGCAGGTAGACGGCACGCTCGTTGGCGACCCTGGGCGCCACCTCGTAGGTCTTGCCGTCGATCTCTGTGGTGGTCTGGCCTTCGCTGCATTCGCGGCAGGCCACGCGGGGGCTTGCCTCTTCCACCAGGGTCTGCTGCTCGCCTTGGGTGATCTTCTCGATGAACCAGGGCGACACCCGGAAGCCGCCGTTGGCCAGCACCGCGTAGGCGTTGGTCATTTCCAGCGGGGTCAGGCTGGCGCTGCCCAGTGCCAGCGACAGGCCGTTGGGTAGACGATCACGGGAGAAGCCGAAGTCCACCAGGAAGTCGATGGTGCGACTCAGCCCGATGTTCTGCAGAAGGCGAATGGTGACCAGGTTGCGCGAGCGGGCAAGGCCGACCCGCAGTCGGGTCGGGCCGAGGAAGTCACCGCTGGAGTTGGACGGGCGCCACAGTTCGTTGCTGCCGTCGTTGAGCACCACCGGGGCGTCGTTGATGACGGTGGCGGGGGTCACCTCGCCACTGTTCAGGCCCGCCAGGTAGATGAACGGCTTGAAGATGGAGCCGGCCTGGCGACGGGCCTGAATCGCGCGGTTGAACTTGCTGGCGTCGAAGTCGAAGCCGGCCTGGAGTGCGAGGATCGCGCCGGTCTGCGGGTCCATCACTACCAGTGAGCCCTCGGCTCCCGGTTGCTGGGACAGGCGCCAGCTGCCGTCCTCGCGCTGGAGGATGCGTACCAGGTCACCCCGGCTGGCGATCTCTGAGGCCGAGGACGGTGAGGCGCCGCGATAGCGGGCACTCTTGTAGGGCGCGGCCCAGTCCAGCCCGTCCCAGGCCAGGGTGATCAGCTCGCCCTCATGGGCCAGAACCTGCATCTCGCGACCTTCGCTCTTCACCACGATGGCGGGTTCCAGCGGGCCGTAGGTCGGGGTGCGCTCCAGTACCTGCAGCCAGTTGCTGACGTCGCCGTCGACGCCCTCGACGCTGGTCTGGCTGCGTTCGGCCGCGCGACGGGCCGTTTCCATGACCTCGGGGGACTCGGACAGCTCTTCCTCCAGGCCGGTGCGCTCGGTCTTTTCCTGGGCTTCGGCCAGACTCTGGGGAATCTCGGTGTCCTCAGGCCCGCGCCAGCCATGGCGTGTGTCGTAGGCGATCAGGCCATTGGCCAGCGCCTGGCGAGCCATGGGCTGAAGCTCACTGTCGATGGTGGTGGTGATGCGATAGCTGCCGGTGTAGGCCTCGTCTCCGAAGCGATCGGTGGCGAACTGACGGGCCATCTCGGCGACATAGTCGGCCTGAACCTCGGCCTTGGCCACGTGGCGACTGGCGGTGATCGGTGCCTGCACCGCCTCGTCGTAGGCGCTCTGGTCGATGTAGCCCAGCTCGCGCATGCGAAACAGGATCCAGTTGCGGCGAATCAGCGCGCGCTCGGCGTTGGCCAGGGGGTTGAAGGCCGAAGGCGCCTTGGGCAGGCCTGCGATCATCGCGTGCTGGGCCAGCGTCAGCTCATCGAGCGGCTTGTCGTAGTAGACCTCGGCGGCGGCGGCGATGCCGTAGGCACGGTGCCCCAGGAAGATCTTGTTGACATAGAGCTCCATGATTTCCTGTTTGCTCAGGATCTGTTCCATCTGCAGCGACAGCAGGATCTCACGCAGCTTGCGGGTAAAGGTGCGGTCCAGCGTCAGCAGATAGTTGCGCGCCACCTGCATGGTGATGGTCGAACCGCCCGACTGGATATCGCCACCGCTGGACACCAGTTCCACTGCGGCCCGGGCCAGGCCCTTGGGGTCGACGCCGGGGTGTTCGAAGAACGCCGAATCCTCTGCTGCCATCAGTGCCTGGAGCATTGGCTCGGGAATGTCCTCGAAGTCGACCGGCATGCGGCGTTCCTCGCCGAATTCGCCGATCAGCTGACCGTCGCGGGTGTAGATGCGCAGTGGCGTCTGCAGCTCGAAGTCCTGCAGTTGACGGACATCGGGAAGCCCAGGAGCGAAGTAGAGGGCGGCACCGACGACGCCCAGGGCCGCGGCGGCGCCAAGCGATATCACCAGCCACACGGCGGAGAAAATGAGCGTTCTGAGATACTTCATGAAATCGCGGTGTCCATGCTGAGAACGAAAAACGGCGGGGCGAAGAGATGGGGTAAGGCAGTCCTTTGCGTCGGCCATTATAGGAACTGGGAGGGCCTGTCACCACCATTGTGACGAATTGCCCGTCTTGTTGCACAAAGTGCCGTCATGGATCAGTAAGGCCCGGCTCGGTTTTGGCTAGGCTGGCGCCACAGCGTCGTGCATCGGGCGCGGTGCCATGGTGGCAGTGTGATGGGCTCATGTGGTTTTCCTCGAAGGACAAGGGTCTGGTCGGTGTCGATATCACCTCCGCCTCGGTCAAGTTGATCGAGCTGGTGGAGGACGACGCCGGCCACCGCGTGGCCGGCTACGCGGTCAGACCGCTGCGTCAAGGGGCCGTGGTGGAGCGCCGCATACGTGATATGGGCGAGGTCATCGAGGTGCTGTCGCGGGTGGTCGAGCTGGCCTCTCCAGGGAGTCGAGAGGCCGCCGTGGCGGTGCCATCCCGCGCGGCGATAACCCGGGTACTGCGCTATCCGGCAGCGCTCGATGATGAAGAGATCGAGGCCCGTATCGAATGGGAGTCAGACAAGCACATACCGTTTCCGTTCCGTGAGGTGGCCTTTGACTTCTATCGCCTGGGGCGCTGCTCCGACGATCCGCAGTGGCAGGAGGTACTGCTGGTGGCCTGTCGTCGCCAGGACGTCGAGCAATTGACCCAGGCGCTGGAGGCCAGCGGGCTCATGCCTGCGGCGGTGGATGTCGAGAGCTTCGCCATCGAGCGGGCCATCGCTGGCCTTTGCCGTCGTCGCCGACTGGGGGACGGCGCCCTGGCCCTGGTGGACGTGGGCGCCTACCTCAACACGCTGCACGTGGTGGTGGCCGGGCGCATCGTCTACAGCCATGACAGCCTGTTCGGCGGCATGCAGCTCACCGAAGCGATCCAGCGTCACTACGGTATCGGCATGGATGAGGCCGGCTTCGGCAAGAAACGGGGCGGTTTGCCGGACGACTATTCGCAGACGGTGCTGGGGCCCTTCGTCGAGACCCTGGTGGAGCACATCCAGCGATCGTTGCAGCTGTATCAGGTGTCGGACCATGTGCGCCCGCTCGAGCGACTGCTGTTGACGGGAGGTGGCAGCCTGGTCGCGGGGCTTGCCGATCGTCTGAGCCAGGCCCTCGGCCTGCCGGTCAGCCAGGTGGACCCGCTGGAGGGGATGGCGCTCAAGCCATCGCTGGACGCGGCGGCACTACGCGGCGAAGCGCCGGCCCTGCTGACCGCCTGCGGCCTGGCCATGCGAGGACGACCATGAAAGATGTGACGATCAACGAGGTCCAGGTCAATCTGCTTGACTGGCGCGAGGCCGCTCGCGCCAGGCGCACGCGACGCTTCTGGCTGGCGGTGGCGCTGTCGGCGTTGGCGGGTGTCGGGCTCGCGTTGATGGCGACGCTCTGGCTGCAGTGGGGGTTGAGGCAGATGGAGGCCCGCCAGCGACATGTCGCCGCTGCCGTCGAGCGTCTGGAAGAAAAGTCCGCCGAGATGGTAGATCTCGAACGCCAGCTCTCATTGCTGGATCAGGAACAGGCGTTGCTCGAGCGGCTGCAGGACGAGCGGCGCCAGACGCTTGCGGTGGTCAACGCCCTGGCAGCCACCCTGGCGCAGGGGGTCCGCTATCAGCGTGTCGAGCGCATCGGCGACAGATTGATGCTCGAGGGCGAGGCCGTGGACAGCGCCAGGCTGGTCGAGCAGCTGCGCTCCCTCGAGCGAGCGCAGGTCTTTGCCGAACCGCTGTTGTCGCGGGTGGGGGCCGAGCAGGGCTATCAGCATTTTGCGCTGGAGATGACCCTCGCGGCATTGCCGGCGCTGGAGCCCTTGCCATGAATTCAGAGCAGGGCGGTGACGTCAGCTGGCGTGAGCGCTGGCTCGATGAGTGGCGCCGGCTCAAGGCGCTGGACTGGCGTCGGCTGGAGCTGAGTGAGGCCGGGCGCTGGCCGATGTCGCTGCGGACCCTGGTGGCGATCCTGGCTTTCGTGCTCGCCCTGGTGGCCATGGTGGTGGGCTATCTGCATCCCCTGTCACAGCGTCTGGTGGAGCTGCAGCGTCAGGAGCGAGAGGTGGTCGCCGACTTCGAAGGTCGCGCACGCGAGTTGGCGGAGCTTGATCGCCTCAAGCGGCTGTTGGTGGATCTCGATCAGCGTGTCAGCGAGCGGCGGCGCATGTTGCCGGATGGCGCCGCCATCCCATCGCTGTTGGAAGGCATCGGCCAGGTGGCCAAGCGTCGCGGGCTATCGCTGGAGGAGCTCGAACTGAGGCCGGCGCGTCCCCTGGAGCTGTATGTCGAGCGGCCTTTTGATCTGCGGGTGCGGGGCGACTACCACGCCATCGGTGGTTTCGTGGCTGATCTGGCCAACCTGCCCCGACTGGTGACGTTGCACGATTTCAGCCTGTCGCCGGTCGAGGGAGGGCTTGAGCTGCACGCGCTGGCGCAGACCTACAGTATTGGTGACGGCGCGCGCGTCGCGGATTCGACGCCGGATGCCGCCGATGCGCTGGTGGAGGATTCATGAGGCGGCGCCGGCTGGTGGGCGTGCTGATGGGCGCCTTGTTGGGTGTGGCCCTGACGGGTTGCCAGCAGGCGGACCTCGACGCCCTGGATCGGCGTCTGGCCGAGGCGCTGGCGCCGGAGCTCGATCGGCGGCCGGTAGCGTTGCCCGAGGTGGTGAGCCTGCCGGTGCTTCAGTATCGCTACGCCAACGCGAGAAGCCCCTTTCGCTTCGAGGGCCAGGGCTTCGGCGGTCAGCGGTTTGGGCAAGGCAGCGGTCTTGCTGCCTTTTCCCTGGACGAACTTGAACTGGTGGGAGTGCTGGGTCGAGGGCAGCGGCATTGGGCGCTGTTCGAGGCGCCCGATGGTCATCTCTATCGGGTGGCGCAAGGGGAGATGCTGGCCAATCCGCCCGCCAGGGTCGCGGCGATCAGCGCTGAGGCCGTCAGGCTGGAGGCGGTTGCAGGCAAGGACTATCGCTGGAAGGAGCGTGTCATGAGGGTAGGCGAGTGAGCAGGCGACCTGATATCGGTTCATGTCGGACAGGCGAATCGGCGTTTTCGCCTGGGCAGGCGATCGCGCGGTGGCTGGTGGGGCTGGTGGTCGGTGTGCTGCTGGTGTCGCCGGGCTGGGCGCAGGGCGAGGGCTATCAGGGCGCGCCGATCACTCTGAACTTTCAGGATGTCGAGGTGCGCTCGGTGCTGTCGGTGTTGAGTGACTTCACCGGCCTCAATATCGTCGCCAGTGATAGCGTCGCTGGGCGGGTGACCCTGAACCTGGAAGCGGTGCCCTGGGACCAGGCGCTGGACATGGTGCTGGAGAGCCAGGGGCTCGATAGTCGTCGGCAGGGCGACATCCTGCTGGTGGCGCCGGCCTCGGAACTGGCCGAGCGTGATCGCCTCAAGCTCGAGGCGGCCTCGCGGCTGGACGAGCTTGAGCCCCTGGTGACCGAACACATCGAAGTGCGCTATGCCAAGGCGGCGGAGCTCGCCGCCTTGCTGCGTGGCGAGAACGGTTTCGGGCTGTTGTCCGATCGCGGGCGCGTGGCCACCGATCCGCGCACCAATACCCTGCTGGTCCAGGACGTGGCCAGTCAGCTTGACGAGATTCGCTGGACCCTGGCGCGCCTGGATGTGCCGGTACGCCAGGTGCAGATTTCGGCGCGCATCGTGGTGGCCCGAGACAACACCGCCGAGGAGATTGGCGTCAACTGGGGCGCGCGCAGCCGCCACGACAAGTTGCCTGTGGGGAGCGGCGACGGTGCCCTGTCCGGGGCGCTGGGTGAATCGGTACAGATCGGTGATGGGGTCTTCGGCAATCGAGGGGATGCCTACGGTGGCCTGGGGGTGGATCTGGGCGATGCCCTGGATCCGGGAAGCTCTTTCAAGTTCGGCTATCTGGCCGGGGATGTGCTGCTGGATCTGGAGTTGCATGCGCTGGAGAGCGAGGGCAAGAGCCAGACCATCTCCGAGCCGCGGGTGATTACCGCCAATCAGCACACCGCCCTGATCAAGCAGGGCAAGGAGATCCCCTACCAGGAGTCCACCTCCAGCGGTGCCACCAACGTGGAGTTCAAGGAGGCGGTGCTGGCGCTGGAGGTCACCCCGCAGATTACCAGCGATGACCGCATCGTCATGGATCTGACCATCAACAACGACACCCTGGCCGAGCAGAGCTTCGACGGCGAGCCGGCCATCGATACCAACGAGATCCAGACCCAGGTGCTGGTCGAGGACGGCGAGACCGTGGTGCTGGGGGGGATTCTCACCACCCAGCAGCTGCATACGCTGTACAAGACGCCCTGGCTTGGCGATATCCCCTGGCTGGGAAAGCTGTTTCGCTATACCGAGGACGTCAACGATAAGGTAGAGTTGTTGGTATTCATCACTCCCCGGATACTCGACGACGGCCTGGCGACTCACTGATGCAGGAAGTACCCAACCTGATTCTGATAGGCCCCATGGGGGCGGGAAAGAGCACCATCGGCCGCCTGCTGGCGGCCGAATTGTCACGTCCGTTCTACGACAGTGACCACGAGATTCAGTCACGCTGTGGCGCGGATATCCCCTGGATATTCGATGTCGAGGGCGAGAGCGGCTTTCGTGACAGGGAAAGCGCCATGATCAGCGAGCTGGTGGACTACGACAAGGTAGTGATCGCCACTGGCGGCGGCGCGGTGCTGCGCGAGGAAAATCGCCAGCGTATCCGCGAGGGCGGTACCGTCATCTATCTGTTCACTACCGTGGAGCAGCAGTTGAAGCGCACCGCCAAGGATCGCAACCGGCCGCTTCTGCAGCGCGGTGATCGCGAGCAACTGCTGCGCGACATGTTCGCCCTGCGTGACCCGCTGTATCGCGCCACCGCGGACCTGGTGATCCGCACCGACCGCCGCGGGCCGCGCTCGGTGGTCAACGATATCGTTCGTCGCGTCCATCGCCTCCTCGACCCTCTCACCTGCAAGGCCTCATCATGAGCACACCCACGTCCGTGAATCCCTTGACCCTGACCGTCGCCCTGGGCGATCGCAGCTACCCCATCCATATCGGACCGGGGCTGGTCGATGACGGTGAGCGTCTGGCCTCCTATCTCAGCGGTCGCCAGGTGATGGTGGTGACCAACGACACCGTTGCCGCGCACTATCTCGAGCGGCTGACCTCGGCGCTGGCAGCGGCCGACGACCGCCTCAGGATCGAGACCCTGGTGCTGCCGGATGGTGAAGCCCACAAGAATGTCGATGGCGTCTCGCGCATCTGGGACGCCCTGCTGGAGGCCGGTTTCAACCGCAAGGCCACGCTGGTAGCGCTGGGCGGCGGGGTGATCGGCGATATGGTCGGCTTCGCCGCGGCGTCCTATCAGCGCGGCATCTCCTTTATTCAGGTGCCCACCACTCTGTTGTCCCAGGTGGATTCTTCGGTAGGGGGCAAGACCGGGGTCAATCATCCGCTGGGCAAGAACATGATTGGCGCCTTCTGGCAGCCCCGCGCAGTGCTGATCGATACCGCCACGCTCTCGACCCTGCCCGAGCGGGAGCTGTCCGCGGGTCTTGCCGAGGTGATCAAGTACGGACTGATCCATGACAGTGACTTTCTCGGCTGGCTGGAAGATGAGATGGCTGCGCTGCGTGACCTCGACGATGTTGTGCTCGCCAAGGCCATCGAACGTAGTTGCGCGATCAAGGCCGAGATCGTCGCCCTCGACGAGACCGAGCAGGACGTGCGGGCGCTTTTGAATCTGGGGCACACCTTCGGGCACGCCATCGAGGCCTACATGGGCTACGGTACCTGGCTGCACGGCGAGGCGGTGGGTGTGGGCATGCTGATGGCGGCGGACCTGTCGATGCGTCAGGGCTTTATCGAGCAGGCCGATGTGACGCGCACCCGTCGAGTGATCGAGCGGGCGGGTCTGCCGGTGGCGGCGCCCAGGGAGATGACGGTTGAGGATTTCGTGTCGCGCATGAAGCTCGACAAGAAAAATACCGATGACCGCATGCGCCTGGTGCTGATGCGCGCGCTCGGCGAGGCCTGCGTCTACGATCAGACCCCGCCGGCGCTGCTCGGCGAATGCATCGAGGCCTACCCGCGGGCCTGATGATGTCAGTCTCCAGCGTATCGACTGCGACGCCCGCCTTGCGCGGGCGTTGTCGTGTCTGGGGCATGCCGAG
The DNA here is from genome assembly GCF_003056325.1 of Halomonas sp. BN3-1. Taxonomy (NCBI): domain Bacteria; kingdom Pseudomonadati; phylum Pseudomonadota; class Gammaproteobacteria; order Oceanospirillales; family Halomonadaceae; genus Halomonas; species Halomonas sp. BN3-1. Next base: position 141,750 of record NZ_PYVV01000014.1, read on the forward strand.
CGGCAAGGTTGGCTTCGGCACGGGTGGCTTTGGCGTGGCAAGAGGCAGGCGCTGGTATCGCCTGAGCACGGCTTTACGGAGTGCGCTACGAGGTGCTGTCGACGGCTTCGGGATAGGGGGAATAGGCGCCGCTCATGCGTGGATCTGTATGTCGTATGCCTGATCGGCATGGGGTGTCGACAGTTTTTGCGACTAAAGTCTAGTGGCGAAAGGCGTACAGCAAGACTTGCTGGAAACGGCTTCCAAGTCGTTGACCTGATAAGGTTTTTTTTCGAAGCCTTGGTGCAAGCATCAGATTTACGGTGTTTTTTTATCGGGCGTGCGCGGCGGGGAGATTGCGCGAGGGCGGGGGGCTGGCTATGCTGGGTACCCATTTTTCGTGCAGTTAGCGAAAGCCCTTAAGGGCTTAAAATCAAAAGAAAAACCGATAATAATATCGCGATTATGCTGTGACTACAACCCTTTCACCTGAGGCGCGCCCATGAACAGAGGTCTTCACCAGCCCGGCGAGTTCCGTGACAACTGCGGGTTTGGCCTGATCGCCCACATGGAAGGGCAGGCTAGCCATGAACTGCTCAGTACTGCCATCGAATCCCTGACCTGCATGACCCACCGTGGCGGTATCGCTGCCGACGGCAAGACCGGTGACGGCTGTGGCCTGCTGTTGAAGATGCCCGACGGCTTCATGCGCCACGCCGCCAAGGAAAGCCTGGGTATCGAACTGGGCGACAGCTATGCCGTGGGCGTGATCTTCCTGCCCGACGACGACCAGCGTGAGGAGCGCGCCCGCCAGGTGCTCGAGGCGAGCCTGACAGAGCGTGGTGTCAAGGTGCTCGGCTGGCGCGAGGTGCCGGTGGACCCCAGCGTGTGCGGCCCGATGGCGCTGGAGTGCCTGCCGCGTATCCGTCAACTGTTCGTCGAGCCCGGTGACGCCGAGGAAGCCTTTGACGTCTCGCTGTTCATGGCCCGCCGACTGGCCGAGCAGGCGCTGATCGACGAGCCGGACTTCTACGTCAGCTCGCTGTCCAGCGACGTCGTCTCCTACAAGGGACTGGTGATGCCGGTGGACCTGCCGGCTTTCTATCAGGACCTGGGTGACGAGCGCCTGGAAACCGCCATCTGCGTGTTCCACCAGCGTTTCTCCACCAACACCGCGCCGCGCTGGCCGCTGGCTCAGCCGTTCCGTCTGCTGGCCCACAACGGCGAGATCAACACCATCGAGGCCAACCGTGGCTGGGCCAACTCGCGCAAGGAGAACTTCGTCTCCGAGCGGCTGCCCGACATCGCCAGCCTCGACCAGATCGTCAATACCACCGGTTCCGACTCCTCGAGCATGGACAACATGCTCGAGGTGCTGCTGACCGGCGGCATGGAGCTGCATCGGGCGGTGCGCATGATGGTGCCGCCGGCCTGGCAGAACGTGGAGATCATGGACGGCGATCTGCGTGCCTTCTATGAGTACAATTCCATGCACGTGGAGCCCTGGGATGGACCCGCCGGTGTGGTCATGACCGATGGCCGTCAGGCCCTGTGCATGCTCGACCGCAACGGCCTGCGCCCGGCGCGCTGGGTGATCACCCGCAACGGCTTCATCACCCTGGCTTCCGAGATCGGTACCTACGACTACAAGCCCGAGGACGTGGTGGCCAAGGGCCGTGTCGGCCCCGGTCAGGTCCTCGCCGTGGACACCGCGACCGGCGAAGTGCTGCACACCAGCGACATCGACGAGCGGCTGAAGTCGGCCTATCCCTACAAGCGCTGGCTCAAGCAGGAGGCTCAGTTCCTGGAGTCCGCGCTGACCGAGCTCGCCGCCTTCAAGAACATGGACTCCGACACCCTTCAGGTGCAGCAGAAGATGTTCCAGGTCAGCTTCGAGGAGCGTGACCAGGTGCTGCGTCCGCTGGGCGAGAGCGGCCAGGAAGCGGTGGGCTCCATGGGTGACGACACCCCCATGGCGGTGCTCTCCGGCAAGCACCGGATGCTGTCGGACTACTTCCGTCAGAAGTTCGCCCAGGTCACCAACCCGGCCATCGATCCGCTGCGCGAAGCCATCGTGATGTCGCTGGAGACCTGCATCGGTGCCGAGCGCAACGTGTTCAAGGCGACCCCGGAGCATGCCCACCGTATCGTGCTGACGACCCCGATCCTGTCGCCGCGCAAGTTCACCGCTCTGGTAGGCCAGGACGACCCGGCCTTTGCCAGCCAGCGTCTGTCGCTGGGCTATGACCCGGAGCAGACAGGGCTCAAGGCGGCGCTGCTCGAACTGTGTCGCGAGGCCGAGGCGGCGGTTCACGAGAACAAGGTGATCCTGGTGCTGTCCGATGCCGACCTGCCCCAGGGGCAGGTGCCGATCCATCCGGCGCTGGCGGTGGGCGCGATCCACAACGAACTCGGTCGCAAGGCCCTGCGCCCGCGGGTCAACCTGATCGTCGAGACCGGCTACGCCCGTGACGCCCACCAGATGGCGGTGCTGTTCGGAGTGGGCGCCACCGCGGTCTATCCGTGGCTGGCCTACCAGGTGATGGCCGACATGCATCGCACCGGTGAGCTGTCAGGCAATCCGGCGGACGCCCGCGAGAACTACCGCAAGGGCCTGCAGAAGGGGCTGTTCAAGATCCTCTCCAAGATGGGCATCTCGACCCTGGCCTCCTACCGTGGTTCGCAGCTGTTCGAGGCGGTGGGTCTGTCCTCCGAGGTGATGGATCTTTGCTTCACCGGCATGGCCTCGCGCATCGAGGGCACCGGCTTCAACGAGATCCAGCTGACTCAGGTGGCGCTGGCAAAGGACGCCTGGAAGCCGCGCAAGGGCATCTCCCAGGGCGGCCTGATGAAGTACGTCCATGGTCACGAGTACCACGCCTACAACCCCGATGTGGTCAAGGCGTTGCAGGAGGCGGTGCAGGAGGGCGACTACGCCAAGTGGAAGAAGTTTGCGCAGCTGGTCAATGATCGCGCGCCCGCCACCATCCGTGACCTGCTGAAGCTGAAGCCCGCCGCCGAGGCGTTGCCGCTCGAGGAAGTCGAACCGGTCGAGGACCTGCTGCCACGCTTCGACAGCGCCGGCATGTCGCTGGGTGCGCTGTCGCCGGAGGCTCACGAGGCCCTGGCCCAGGCCATGAACGAGGCCGGTGGGCGCTCCAACTCCGGTGAGGGTGGTGAGGATCCGTCGCGTTACGGCACCATCAGAAGCTCCAAGATCAAGCAGATCGCCTCCGGGCGCTTCGGTGTCACCCCGGCCTACCTGGTCAACGCCGAGGTGCTGCAGATCAAGGTGGCCCAGGGCGCCAAGCCCGGCGAGGGTGGCCAGCTTCCCGGTGGCAAGGTCAACGAGTTGATCGCCCGGCTGCGTTATTCGGTGCCGGGGGTGACCCTGATCTCGCCGCCGCCGCACCACGACATCTACTCCATCGAGGATCTGGCCCAGCTGATCTTTGACCTCAAACAGGTCAATCCCGACGCCCAGGTATCGGTCAAGCTGGTCTCCGAGCCCGGCATCGGCACCATCGCCACCGGCGTGGCCAAGGCCTACGCTGACCTGATCACGGTGTCCGGCTACGACGGCGGCACCGCGGCGAGCCCGCTGACCTCGATCAAGCACGCCGGTTCACCCTGGGAGCTGGGCCTGCCGGAGGTGCATCAGGCGCTGCGCATCAACGGCCTGCGCGACAAGATCCGGCTGCAGACCGACGGCGGCCTGAAGACCGGCCTGGACGTGATCAAGGCGGCGATTCTTGGCGCCGAGAGCTTCGGCTTCGGTACCGCACCGATGGTGGCGCTGGGCTGCAAGTACCTGCGCATCTGCCACCTCAACAACTGCGCCACCGGTGTCGCCACCCAGATGCAGTACCTGCGCGACGAGCACTTCCGTGGCACCGTCGACATGGTCAAGCACTACTTCCGCTTCATCGCCGAGGAAGTGCGCGAGCTGATGGCGCTGGTGGGTGTGCGCAAGCTCACCGACCTGATCGGGCGCACCGACCTGCTCGAGGTGTTCGAGGGGCTGACGCCTTCGCAGCACAAGCTTGACCTGACGCCTTTGCTGGCCAACGACCATGTGCCGGCAGATGCCCCTCAGTATTGCCAGGTCAGCCGTAACGTGCCGCATGACCCGGGTGCCAAGAACCTCGAGGTGCTGGAGGCGCTAAAGGACGCCATCGAGTCCAAGGGCGGGGCCGACGTGTCCTTCACCATCACCAACTGTGATCGTTCGGTGGGTGCGCTGACTTCCGGTGCCATCGCCAAGCGTTACGGCGAGGCGGGTCTTGACGACGCGCCGGTGACCGCGCGCTTCACCGGTGTCGCCGGTCAGAGCTTCGGGGTGTGGAACGCCCGTGGTCTCAATCTGTACCTGGAAGGTGACGCCAACGACTACGTCGGCAAGGGCATGAATGGCGGCAAGATCGTCATCACCCCGCCGAAGAGCAGTCAGTTCGAGAGCCACAAGACGGCGATCATCGGCAACACCTGCCTGTACGGCGCCACCGGCGGCAAGCTGTTTGCCGCGGGTACCGCCGGCGAGCGCTTCGGCGTGCGCAACTCCGGCGCCCACGCGGTCATCGAAGGCTCGGGCGATCACTGCTGCGAGTACATGACCGGCGGCATCGTCTGCGTGCTCGGCGAGACCGGCGTCAACTTCGGTGCGGGCATGACCGGCGGCTTCGCCTACGTGCTCGACGAGGATCGCTGCTTCGTCGACCGTTACAACCACGAACTGGTGGAGATCCATCGGGTCAACACCGAGGCCATGGAGGCCTATCGGAGACACCTCAGGGAAACCATCGAGGAGTATGTGGCCGAGACCGGATCATTGCGCGGTCAGGCGATCCTCGAGGACTTCAGCGACTTTATCCGCCACTTCTGGCTGGTGAAGCCCAAGGCGGCGAGCCTGAATGGCCTCTTGGCCCAGTCCACGCGTCAGCCCGAATAACCCGACGGCGTCCCGAACAAGGCAGGAGAACATCATGGCAAACCGTTTGAACAACGACTTTCAGTTCATCGACGTCGGTCGTCAGGATCCGCAGAAGAAGGCGGCGCGCACCCGCGCCCGCCAGTTCGCCGAGATCTACGAGCCGTTCAAGCCCATGGAGGCGGCCAGCCAGGCGCATCGCTGCCTGCACTGCGGTAATCCCTACTGCGAGTGGAAGTGTCCGGTCCACAACTACATTCCCAACTGGCTGCAGCTGGTCAGCGAAGGCAACATCCTCGAGGCGGCGGAGATGTCGCATCGCACCAACTCGCTGCCCGAAGTGTGTGGCCGGGTGTGCCCCCAGGACCGCCTGTGCGAGGGTGACTGCACCCTCAATGACGGCTTCGGCGCGGTGACCATTGGTTCGGTGGAGAAGTACATCACCGACACCGCCTTCGCCATGGGCTGGCGCCCGGACATGAGCCAGGTGACCTGGACCGACAGGAAGGTCGCGATCATCGGCGCGGGCCCCGCTGGCCTCGGCTGCGCCGACATCCTGGTGCGCAACGGCGTCAAGCCGGTGGTCTTCGACAAGTACGCCGAGATCGGCGGCCTTCTGACCTTCGGCATCCCCGAATTCAAGCTCGAGAAGACGGTAATGGAACGTCGTCGTGCGGTGTTCGAGGAGATGGGCGTGGAGTTCCGCCTCAACGTCGAGGTGGGCAAGGACGTCGCCTTCGAGGATCTGTTGGCGAAGTACGACGCCGTGTTCCTCGGCATGGGCACCTATACCTATATGGAAGGTGGCTTCCCCGGCGAGGACCTGCCCGGGGTGCACAAGGCGCTCGACTACCTGATCGCCAACGTCAACCACCGCCTGGGCTTCGAGAAGAATCCCGAGGACTTCGTCTCGCTGGAAGGTCAGCGTGTGGTGGTGCTGGGTGGTGGCGATACCGCCATGGACTGCAACCGTACCGCCATTCGCCAGGGCGCCCGTGAGGTGACCTGCGCCTACCGCCGTGACGAAGAGAACATGCCGGGCTCCCGGCGTGAGGTGGCCAATGCCCGCGAGGAAGGCGTGGACTTCCTGTTCAATCGTCAGCCGGTGGCGGTGGTCGGTGAAGAGCGGGTCGAAGGCGTCAAGGTGGTGCGTACCCGCCTGGGCGAAGCCGACGAGAACGGCCGTCGCCGTCCCGAGGTGGTGCCGGGCTCCGAGGAGATCATCCCCGCCGACGCCGTGGTCATCGCCTTCGGCTTCCAGCCGAGCCCGGCGCCCTGGTTCGAGTCGGTGGGCATCGAGGTCGACGAGCGTGGCCGGGTCAAGGCGCCTGAGCATGGCAGCTTCGCCTTCCAGACCACCAACGAGAAGATCTTTGCCGGTGGCGACATGGTGCGCGGCTCCGATCTGGTGGTGACTGCGGTCTATGAAGGTCGCCAGGCCGGTGAGGGCATCCTCGACTACCTCGACATCTGAGGCTCTGCCGAGCCCCGTCCCCCGTTGTGAGAACCATGGCGGAGGGGCGGGGCGGTTTCTCCAGGATGACTTCCTGTTGTGCAAATTGAGCCGTTAGTCGATATCTGCTAGTCTGTCGTCCCATCCTGGCGCGGCTTCCTGCCGGGCCTACCGATCACGTTTCGACAGGTTCTCCATGACACGATATATCTTCGTGACCGGCGGCGTTGTGTCCTCTCTTGGCAAGGGCATTGCGTCGGCCTCGCTGGCGGCGATTCTCGAGGCTCGCGGCCTCAAGGTCACCATGCTCAAGCTCGACCCGTACATCAACGTGGATCCGGGCACCATGAGTCCCTTCCAGCACGGCGAGGTGTTCGTCACCGAGGATGGCGCCGAGACCGACCTGGACCTGGGCCACTATGAGCGCTTCATCCGCACCAAGATGACCCAGTCCAACAACTTCACCACTGGCCGGGTCTACGAGCACGTGCTGCGCAAGGAGCGTCGTGGCGACTACCTGGGCGGCACGGTACAGGTCATCCCGCACATCACCGACGAGATCAAGCGTCGTGTCTACGAAGGTGGCGAGGGCTTCGACGTGGCACTGGTGGAGATCGGTGGCACCGTGGGTGACATCGAGTCGCTGCCGTTCCTCGAATCCATCCGTCAGATTCGCAGCGAGACGGGCGCCAGCAACGCCATCTTCATGCACCTGACGCTGGTGCCCTACATCCAGACCGCCGGCGAGACCAAGACCAAGCCGACTCAGCACTCGGTCAAGGAGCTGCGCTCCATCGGTATCCAGCCGGACATCCTGATCTGCCGTAGCGAGGTCGAGCTGGAAGAGACCGAGCGTCGCAAGATCGCGCTGTTCACCAACGTGGAAGAACGCGCGGTGGTACCGCTGCAGGACGCCGATACCATCTATCGGATTCCGCTGATGCTGCACGAGCATGGGCTCGATGACATCGTCTGCGACAAGCTGCGCCTCGAGGCCGACGAGGCCGACCTCAGCGAGTGGGTCAAGGTGCTCGACGCCAAGCTCAACCCGCTCAAGTCGGTGAACATCGCCATGGTCGGCAAGTACATGGAGCTCTTGGACGCCTACAAGTCGCTGAACGAGGCGCTGATCCACGCCGGCATCCAGACCCGCGTGAAGGTCAACATCGACTACATCGACTCCGAGGACATCGAGCGTCACGGCACCGACCGGTTGGCCGGCAAGGACGCCATCCTGGTGCCCGGTGGCTTCGGTGAGCGCGGTGTGGAAGGCAAGATTGCCACCGCGCGTTTCGCCCGCGAGAACGACATTCCCTACCTGGGCATCTGCCTGGGCATGCAGGTGGCGGTGATCGAGTACGCGCGCCATGTGGCCGGCTGGAACGATGCCGACTCCACCGAGTTCACCCACGACACCCAGCACCCGGTGGTGGGCCTGATCACCGAATGGCTCAACCCCGAGGGCAAGATCGAGGTGCGTGACGAGGCCTCCGATCTGGGCGGCACCATGCGTCTGGGTGGCCAGGAGTGCCGTCTGGCCAAGGGGTCCAAGGCTCGCGAGGCCTACGGTGACGACATCATCGTCGAGCGTCATCGTCATCGCTTCGAGGTCAACAACCAGTTCATCGAGGACCTGGAAAAGGCAGGCCTGGTGGTCTCCGGACGCAGCGTCGACAACTCTCTGGTGGAAATGGTCGAGCTGCCGGACCACCCTTGGTACGTGGCCTGTCAGTTCCACCCGGAGTTCACCTCGACGCCGCGTGATGGCCATCCGCTGTTCACCGGCTTCGTCAACGCGGCCCTGGGTCACAAGGCCAAGCGCACCCGCGCCCAGTCCGCGCACCAGGAGTGATCGCCATGTCAGACGCCCAGCGTACCATCGAATTTGCCGGCCTGAGGGCCGGCAATTCATTGCCTCTGGTGCTGTTTGCAGGGATGAACGTGCTCGAATCTCGTGAGCTGGCCCTCGAGGTCGCCGAGGCCTACGTCGAGGTGACCGGCAAGCTCGACATCCCCTATGTGTTCAAGGCCAGCTTCGACAAGGCCAACCGCAGCTCGGTGCATTCTTACCGGGGCCCTGGCCTGGACAAGGGGCTCGCGATCCTCGATGAGGTCAAGTCGCGCTTCGGGGTGCCGGTGATCACCGATGTCCACGAACCGCACCAGGCGGCGCCGGCGGCCGAGGTGGCCGATGTCATCCAGCTGCCGGCGTTTCTGGCTCGCCAGACCGACCTGGTGGTAGCGATGGCCGAGACCGGTGCGGTGGTCAACATCAAGAAACCGCAGTTCCTGGCCCCCCACGAGATGCGCCACATCATCACCAAGTTCCAGGAAGCCGGCAACGAGCGGCTGCTGCTGTGCGAGCGCGGCTCGAGCTTCGGCTACAACAACCTGGTGGTGGACATGCTCGGCTTCGGCGAGATGAAGGACACCGGCTTCCCGCTGCTGTTCGACGTGACCCACTCGCTGCAGCGCCCGGGCGGGCGCAGTGACAGTGCCGATGGCCGCCGCGCCCAGGTGCTGGACCTGGCCAGGGCCGGGGTGGCAGTAGGCATCGCCGGGTTGTTCCTGGAAGCCCACCCCGATCCCGATTCAGCAAAATGCGACGGCCCCTGTGCACTCCCGCTTGATAAGCTCGAGCCTTTCCTGTCGCAGATCAAGGCGCTGGATGACGTAGTAAAAAAACTACCGTCGATCGAGATACGCTGACGCTACCTCCGTTGGATCGTGTGTTCTGGCCCTGGGGCCTATGGTGTCACCCGGGCGGATCGACAACGCTGACACGAGTTTTTCACCCACAAGGATCCTCAAGATGACCAAGATCGTCGATATTCGTGCCCTCGAGGTGCTGGACTCTCGCGGCAACCCCACCGTGCAGGCGGAAGTCCGCCTGGAAAGCGGCGCGATCGGTGTCGCCTGCGCACCGAGCGGCGCCTCCACCGGCTCTCGCGAGGCGCTGGAGCTGCGTGATGGTGACAAGAGCCGCTACCTCGGCAAGGGCGTGCTGAAGGCGGTGGACGCGGCCAACGGCAAGATCCGTGAGCGTCTGCTGGGTATGGACGCACGCGATCAGCGCGGGCTGGATGATGCCATGCTCGAGCTCGACGGCACCGACAACAAGGAAAACCTGGGCGCCAATGCCATCCTGGCGGTCTCCCTGGCCGCGGCCAAGGCCGCCGCCAACGCCAAGGGCGTGCCGCTCTACGCGCACATCGCCGAGCTCTACGGCCAGCCGGGCAAGTACCTGATGCCGGTGCCGATGATGAACATCCTCAATGGTGGCGAGCACGCCGACAACAACGTCGACATCCAGGAGTTCATGGTCCAGCCGGTCGGCGCGCCGAGCTTCCGCGAAGGGCTTCGCGTCGGTGCCGAGATCTTCCATGCGCTGAAGAAGGTGCTGTCGGCGCGTGGTCTGGCCACCGCCGTCGGTGATGAGGGCGGCTTCGCCCCCAACCTGGCCTCCAACGCCGAGGCGCTGGCGGTCATCAAGCAGGCCGTCGAGGATGCGGGTTACGCGCTGGGCAAGGACGTCACCCTGGCGCTGGACTGTGCCGCCAGCGAGTTCTACAAGGACGGGCAGTACCTGCTGGCCGGCGAGGACAAGAGCTTCGACGCCGAGGGCTTCGGTGACTACCTGGTGGGCCTCAGCGACGAGTACCCGATCGTGTCCATCGAGGATGGTCTGGACGAGTCCGACTGGGACGGCTGGAAGTCGCTGACCGCCAAGCTCGGCGATCGCGTGCAGCTGGTGGGTGACGACCTGTTCGTGACCAACACCCGCATTCTCAAGCGCGGCATCGACGAGTCCATCGGCAACTCCATCCTGATCAAGTTCAATCAGATCGGCTCCCTGTCCGAGACCCTCGATGCCATTCGCATGGCTCAGGACGCCGGCTTCACGGCGGTCATCTCCCACCGCAGCGGTGAGACCGAGGACACCACCATCGCCGACCTGGCCGTGGGCACCTGTGCCGGTCAGATCAAGACCGGCTCTCTGTGCCGCAGCGATCGTGTGGCCAAGTACAACCGTCTGCTGGTCATCGAGCAGGAGCTGGGTGAGCGTGCGAGCTATCCGGGCCGCTCCGCCATCAAGGGGCAGGCGTAGGCCCTTGGCAAGGCACCGATGGTGCTAGTGTCGACGCGTCTTGTAAGAGATTGACTACAGTTCTTGTAAGACATTGACTATTTTGGCGTCGAAAAGGCTCGCAACCGTGTTGCGGGCCTTTTTTATCGCCTTGATTTTTCAATGCTTTTTCCGACAGGCCCTCTCGGTCTGCGTCATGGGTGAGAAAAGCAGGGTGCTTGTGATGACCCCAGAAACTGACAGAATGGCCACACGAATCGAGAGGTCAGGCTTCGCGGCGGCAAGTCGCCCGTCTGTCCCACGGAAACTTCATTGTTTCGGCATCGTTTCCGCAAGGAGGTGGAGTCGACGTCGGCAGTGAAGGGGCATGGATGTCCTCGGTGGTTGACACCCGGATGGGCCGGACTTGCCACTCTTCGGTTCAGGTAGGTGTTTTCGGGATGCGTTCAGGAGTCAAGAGCGCGCCTGGTGCGACAGGAAGTCGCTTCTGGGCACGGAGGGCGCTCAGGGAGTAGGGCGGAGGGAGCCGCCCAAGGAAACGCTTGGAGCGGGCGGCCTACGGGCCGCCTTTTTTTATGCCTGCCTGTCGGGCACCTGCTTCGAAAGGCCATTGCACCACGTCCTTCCTGCGCCGATGTCAGGCAGAAATCCGCGCCGGTCGATGCTTGTCCGGGGGCGAGAGGGCCGGACACCCTCCTTCAAGATTGCCGTTACACAAACGCGACAGCCGCCCGGATAAGGCGGCTGTCGCGTTTGTTCAGGTACTGCCTGGCGGCTAGGCTCAGCGCTCGAGCTTTTCCAGCTTGCCCGGCTTGCCGTCCCACTGCTCGGCGTCTTCCGGCGGATCCTTCTTCTCGGTGATGTTGGGCCACACCTCCGCCAGCTCGGTATTGATCTCCAGGAACTGTTCCTGGCCCTCGGGCAGTTCATCCTCCGAGTAGATCGCTTCGGCCGGGCATTCCGGCTCGCACAGGGCGCAGTCGATGCATTCGTCGGGGTGAATCACCAGGAAATTGGGGCCTTCGTAGAAGCAGTCCACCGGGCAGACCTCGACACAGTCGGTGTACTTGCACTTGATGCAGTTTTCGGTGACGACGAATGTCATGCCAGTCTCCCTTCCTCGGGCCAGCGCCTTGCCGGCCTCTCTGTACAGTGGTGGCTTTCGCCCGGGTCGTTGGTGACGTGCGTGCGGCGTGGCGCCCATGCAGGCCATGCAACCTTCGCGTCCGGCGTAACATGCCGGCGCGTCTTAAGCCTTAATGTTATATAGAAATGGCTTTTTATAATCTACGGTCCTTGGGTGCCACATTCTAGTCCTCGCGCCGCTATCGGGCAAGAGTATGCCTCACAAGGGCCTCACAGTGCCGACTTCCAGCGGTACAGCAGTTCCAGTGCCTGGCGTGGACTGAGGTCGTCGACCGCCAGGCCGCCGAGTTCTTCCACCAGAGGGTGGGGGGCGCTGGCGAACAGGTCCGCCTGCTGGGGGGTGGACTGGTGGTGTCGGCTTCCGCCATCCGGATCAGCGCTCCTGCGGCCATGATCGATCTCCTGCTGCTCCAGGGCGGCAAGCTTGGTCCGTGCCTCGGCGATGACGGTCTGGGGCACACCGGCCAACTGGGCCACCTGCAGGCCATAGCTCTGGCTCGCGGGGCCGTCCTCGACCCGGTGCATGAAGACGATGCCATCATTGTGTTCGGCGGCGGTCAGGTGGACGTTGGTCACCGCCGGCGCCTCTGTGGCCAGCGCCGTCATCTCGAAGTAGTGGGTGGCGAACAGGGTAAAGGCGCGGGTACGGGTCAGGTGTTCGGCGCTGGCCCAGGCCAGTGACAGGCCGTCGAAGGTGCTGGTGCCCCGGCCGATCTCGTCCATCAGCACCAGGCTGTGGTCGGTGGCGTTGTGCAGGATATTGGCGGTTTCGGTCATCTCCACCATGAAGGTGGAGCGCCCGCCGGCCAGGTCATCGCTGGAGCCGATGCGGGTGAAGATGCGATCCACCGGGCCGATGGTGGCGGTGTCGGCGGGCACAAAGCTGCCGCTGTGGGCGAGCAGGGTGATCAGGGCCGCCTGGCGCATGTAGGTCGACTTGCCGCCCATGTTGGGGCCGGTGATCACCAGCATGCGGCGATCGTCGTCCATGCGCAGGTCGTTGGGCACGAAGGGGCCGTCGCTGACCTGTTCGACCACCGGATGGCGACCACCGCGGATATCGAAGCCTGGGGTCTCTGACAGCGTCGGGCGGACGAAATCCAGCGCCCGGGCTCGCTCCGCCAGGGTGCACAGCACGTCGAGTGCGGCCAGCGCCCTGGCCGTCGCCTGGAGCCTGGCAAGTTCGGCGTTGAGGCTGTCGAGCAGGCTGTCGTACAGCAGTTTTTCCCTGGCCAGGGCGCGGGACTTGGCCGACAGCGCCTTGTCCTCGAACTCCTTGAGCTCCGGGATGATGAAGCGTTCGGCGTTCTTCAGCGTCTGGCGGCGAATATAGTCGGCCGGGGCCTCCTTGGCCTGGGCACGGGGGATCTCGATGTAGTAGCCGTGAACCCTGTTGTAGCCGACCTTGAGCCCGGCAAGCCCGGTGCGCGAGCGTTCGCGGGTCTCGAGCTTCACCAGGTAGTCCCCGGCGTGTTCGGCCAGGCCCCGGTGCTCGTCGAGCTCGTCGTCGAAGCCTTTGGCGATGACGCCGCCGTCGCGGATCACCACGGGAGGATTGTCGACCAGGGCTCGGGTCAGCAGTTCGGCCAGCTCCGGGAAGGGGCGAATGTGCTGACGCAGGCCGTCGAGCGTGGTGCCGTCGGCGTAGCCGGCAAGGCTCGCCTCGAGTGCCGGCAGGGCGTTGAGGGCGTCGCGCAGCCGTGCCAGGTCCCGCGGGCGGGCACTGTTGAGGGCCACCCGGGCCAGAATGCGTTCGACGTCACCGATCGCCTTGAGGTCGTCGCGCAGAGGCTCATGGCCGTCATGGTCGAGCAGCAGGCTGATGGCCGCCTGGCGCCCCATGACCTGCTCGCGATCACGCAGCGGTCGATTGAGCCAGCGCTTGAGCAGGCGTGAGCCCATGGCGGTGGTGGTGGTGTCGAGCACGCTGGCCAGGGTGTTGTCGCCGCCCCCGCCAAGGTTGGTGTCGATCTCCAGGTTGCGCCGGCTGGCAGCGTCGATGACCACGGTGTCGTCGCGACTCTCGACGCCGATGGCGGTGACATGGGGCAGGGCGCTGCGCTGGGTGTCTCTGGCGTAGTCCACCAGTACCCCGGCGGCGATGATCGCCGCGTGCAGGTGGGCGCAGCCGAACCCCTTGAGGTCCTGCACGCCGAACTGGTCACACAGCACCCGATGGGCGCTCTCGTGGTCGAACAGCCAGTCGCTCTGACGACGCAGGCCCCGGCGTTCGCCAAGCGCCGGCGGCAGCTCGGTACTTTCCGGTACCAGCAGCTCCGCCGGGTCCAGGCGGGTCAGCTCCGACAGCATCTCTGCCTCGCTTTCCACCTCGAGCACGCTGAAGCGGCCGCTGGAAACCTCGAGCCAGGCCAGGCCGATGCGCTCCCCCTGGGGCGCGATCGCCACCAGCAGGTTATCGCGGCGGGCGTCGAGCAGGGCTTCGTCGTGGAGGGTGCCGGGGGTGACGATACGCACCACCTTGCGCTCCACCGGCCCCTTGGAGGTGGCCGGGTCGCCGATCTGTTCACAGATCGCCACCGACTCGCCGGCGCTGACCAGGCGTGCCAGGTAGCCCTCGGCGCTATGATAGGGAATGCCGGCCATGGGAATCGGCTTGCCGGCGGACTGCCCGCGCTGGGTCAGGGTAATGTCGAGGGCCGCGGCGGCGCGCTTGGCGTCCTCGTAGAACAGCTCGTAGAAGTCCCCCATGCGGTAGAACAGCAGCACCTCGGGGTGCTCGCGCTTGATCCGCAGGTACTGGGTCATCATCGGCGTATGGCTGGGGGCGCTGGGCTTGGCCATGTCGTTCATGGGATCTCGAAGCGATGTTGATGAGTCGTCGGCGGCGGGCCGGCATCGCGAGGGACGCTGGCGAAAGGCGTCAAGGATAGCATGGGCGCAGGGCGCGCCTGTACCGCTGTGCCGAGATCCGTCTCGGGCTTTCTTCCCGGGGGCCAGGCGTGTCAGCATGATGTATCCACGATGCAGCATTTGTGGGGCCAGAGGGTGTCCGTCTACCCTTGTGGGTGATCGGTCGACGCCTTTTCTGGTGAGTGCGGAGCGATTTTCAAGGAACTCTCTTCCCTTGCGGGACTCTCTCAAGGAGTCGCCTACAAGGAACTGTCTTTACGGACTATTCAAAGGAGCTGTCATATGGACGTTGTACGCATTATTCTCGCGATCCTGCTGCCCCCGCTGGGCGTCTTCCTGCAGGTGGGCTTTGGTCTGCACTTCTGGCTCAATATCCTGCTGACCCTGCTGGGCTATATTCCCGGTATCGTTCACGCCATCTGGATCATTGCCAAGCGCTGAACCTGCCTGGATGACGGGTATCACTGTCGCGGCGACCTCGGTCGCCGCGATGCGTTGGTGGGCGCTGTACCTGTCGGCTTGTTGTCGCGGTTGTCGTGGCAAGACGTTTCCGAGGCGACGACGAGCCTGTCATTGTTGTCGTGATGTCGTATCGTGACACCCTGTTTTCACCACAAGAGACGGGCCTGCGATGACAAATGCAGACGATCGTGTTCGTCGCCTGGCGATTCGGCTGGGTGAGTTGTGTGTCGAGCGTGGGGTCTCGGTGACCGCCGCCGAGTCCTGTACCGGTGGCGGCGTGGCCGCTGCCATTACCGATATCGCCGGCAGTTCACGCTACTTCGAGACCGGCTACGTGACCTACTCCAACGCCGCCAAGCAGCGGCTGCTGGGGGTGCCCGGCGAGACCCTGGACGCCCATGGCGCCGTCAGTCAGCCGGTGGTGGAGGCGATGGTAGAGGGTGCTTGTCGCGACAGTGGTGCCCGACTTGGCGTCTCGGTCAGTGGCGTCGCCGGTCCGGATGGCGGCAGCGCTGAAAAGCCTGTCGGTACGGTGTGGTTTGCCTTCGCCGTCGACGGGCGGCTCGAGGCCGATCGCCAGCGCTTTGCCGGCGGTCGCGATGAGGTTCGCCAGGCCGCCGTGGTCCATGCGCTCGAAGGCCTGATCAGGCGGCTCGAGAGCCTGACCTGAGCCCAGCCGGCGGTGCCCTTGAGGTGGCCGTGGGCGTAGCGCCCAGCGCCGTGCGCCGGGCGTGTGGCGCAAGCGTTCCGGCCCCGCGGGTGTGCCAGCGCAGCGATCAACCCCTCATCCACTATTGATTTGCCCTATGCGCTCGATTCGTCACCTCGAAGGGCTGGTCGTCGTCCGCAAATTTCGTCATACTACTGTTCAGTCATACAGTAATTGCCAGGGTCCGGCGCAGGGCCCGATGGGGACTCGGGCAAGGCGCTCGACCCCGATCCATTGTCTACAGGAGCTCCGTAATGGCGCAGGATCAGAACCGCAGCAAGGCGCTGGACGCCGCCCTTTCCCAGATCGATCGCCAGTTCGGCAAGGGTACGGTGATGCGTCTGGGAGACGCTCCCAGGGTGGTGATGCCGTCGGTATCCACCGGCTCGTTGGGTCTCGATATCGCACTTGGCATCGGCGGTCTGCCCTATGGTCGAGTGGTGGAGATCTTTGGTCCGGAGTCCTCGGGCAAGACCACCCTGACACTGTCGGTGATCGCCCAGGCCCAGAAGGACGGCAAAACCTGCGCCTTTATCGACGCCGAGCATGCCCTCGATCCCAGCTACGCCGAGAAGCTTGGCGTCAATCTGGATGATCTGCTGGTGTCGCAGCCGGATACCGGTGAGCAGGCGCTGGAAATCTGCGACATGCTGGTGCGTTCCGGTGGCGTCGACGTGATCATCATCGACTCGGTGGCGGCGCTGACGCCCAGAGCCGAGATCGAAGGCGAGATGGGCGACTCCCACGTCGGCCTGCAGGCCCGACTGATGTCCCAGGCGCTGCGCAAGATTACCGGCAATATCAAGAACGCCAACTGCATGGTGGTGTTCATCAACCAGATCCGCATGAAGATCGGGGTGATGTTCGGTAGCCCCGAGACCACCACCGGCGGTAACGCCCTGAAGTTCTACTCGAGCGTGCGTCTGGATATCCGTCGTACCGGCTCGGTCAAGCAGGGCGACGAGGTCACCGGCAACGAGACCCGGGTCAAGGTGGTCAAGAACAAGGTGGCGCCGCCCTTCCGTCAGGCCGAATTCCAGATCCTCTACGGCAAGGGCATCTACCACGCCGGCGAGGTGGTGGACCTTGGCGTTCAGTGCAAGCTGGTGGACAAGGCCGGCGCCTGGTACAGCTACCAGGGCAACAAGATCGGCCAGGGCAAGGCCAACGCCGCCCAGTTCCTCGAGGACAACCCGGCCATCATGGAAGAGATCGAGTCCCAGATTCGTGCCCAGCTGCTGACCCAGCCGGAGCCGAAGAAGAGCGAGAAGGAAGCGGAAGCCGCGGCGCCCGCTGGCGACGACCTTGGCGACGATCTGCTGTAGCAGGTCGACTCGCGGCAGGCCGGCACGCCGGCCTGTGACGTCGCAACGTACGATTTTCCTCGGGCCCCTCGACAGGGGCCCGAGGCGTTTGTGAAAGGGGACTCGCGCCGTCAGTGCTCGCCGTCCCGTGCCAACAGGAGATGACATGCACAAGGCTGCCAGCCAGATGTCCCCACGCGAGCACGCCATCGATCTGCTCGCTCGACGCGAATACGGCCGTGAAGAGCTGCGAGGGCGATTGCTGGCCAAGGGGCACGCCCTCGAGGACATTGAGCAGGCCCTGGAAGCGCTTGCCGATCAAGGCCTGCAGAGCGACCGGCGCTTCGCCGAGAGCTTTCTGCGCGGTCGGTTGATGCGTGGGCAAGGGCCGGTGAAGATGCTGGCGGAACTGGGCCAGAGGGGCGTCGATCGAGCGTTGGCCAGGGAGGCGCTGGCGGAACTGGAGCGCGAGGAGTCCGTCGACTGGTATCGACTGGCCAGTGAAGCGCTGGAGCGGCGCTTCGGCCGAGAGCTGCCAGCGGATCCCAGGGAACGTGCTCGACGTGAACGCTTTCTGGCCGGGCGCGGTTTCGACTTCGACCAGGTGCGCGAGGCGATACGGGCCCTCGGCGATCATTGAACCGCCGCCAGACGGGCCTTCTCGGATGCGGTTTTGCACGACCCACTTTAGTCGCTTGACAACTACGCTATAATGTCCCCTTTTGCGACAGCCCCGGGTCGCGGTTTCATGCTCGGATGCTCCGGCGTGCCACGGCAGTGGGCCGGTTCGACGCGCTCTATCGCTCATCGCCACGGATATTTCATGAAAAGCGCAGATATCAGACAGGCCTTTCTGAGGTTCTTCGAAGAACAGGGTCATACCCGCGTGCCGTCCAGTTCGCTGGTGCCGGGCAACGATCCGACGCTGTTGTTCACCAACGCCGGCATGGTGCCGTTCAAGGACGTCTTTCTCGGGCGTGACCCCAGGGACTATGTGCGGGCTACCTCCTCCCAGCGCTGCGTGCGCGCCGGTGGCAAGCACAACGATCTGGACAACGTCGGTTACACCGCGCGTCATCACACCTTCTTCGAGATGCTGGGCAACTTCAGCTTCGGCGACTACTTCAAGCGCGACGCCATCGGCTTTGCCTGGACCTTCCTGACCGAGGTGCTTGGACTGCCCAAGGACAAGCTGTGGGTCACCGTCCACGTCAGTGACGATGAGGCCGAACGCATCTGGAAAGACGAGATCGGTATCGATCCCGAGCGCTTCTCCAAGCTGGACGAAGACAACTTCTGGCAGATGGGCGACACCGGCCCCTGCGGTCCCAGCTCCGAGATCTTCTACGATCATGGCGCCGAGGTGTGGGGCGGCCCTCCCGGCAGTCCGGAGGAAGACGGTGATCGCTACATCGAGATCTGGAACCTGGTGTTCATGCAGTTCGATCGCGACGCCCGCGGCGAGATGAAGCCGCTGCCCAAGCCGTCCATCGATACCGGCATGGGGCTGGAGCGCATCGCCGCGGTCATGCAGGGGGTCCACTCCAACTACGAGATCGACCTGTTCCAGAATCTGCTCAAGGCCGCCGCCGAGGCGACCGGTGCGAGCGACCTGGAGGCGCCGTCGCTGCGCGTGATCGCCGACCATATCCGTTCCTGTGCCTTCCTGATCGCGGACGGCGTGCTGCCTTCCAACGAAGGTCGTGGTTACGTGCTCAGGCGGATCATTCGTCGGGCAATCCGCCATGGTCACAAGCTGGGCGCCCAGGGAGCCTTCTTCCATCGCCTGGTGGCGGCGCTGGACGCCGAGATGGGCGAGGCCTACCCGGAACTGCGCCAGGCTCGCGCGCAGATCGAGCGCGTGCTGCTGAAGGAAGAAGAGCAGTTTGCTCGCACCCTGGATCATGGCATGGGCCTGCTGGAACAGGCGCTGGCCGCGCTCGACGGTGACACCCTACCGGGCGAGACGGTGTTCAAGCTCTACGACACCTACGGCTTTCCCTATGACCTTACCGCCGATGTCTGCCGTGAGCGGGGCGTCACCCTGGATGCCGAAGGCTTCGAGCGGGAGCTCGAGGCGCAGCGTGAGCGGGCCCGGGCGGCCAGCCAGTTCGGCGCCGAGTACAGCGCCACCATCGAGCTCGAGGGCCAGACCGAGTTCACCGGGTACGATCGCCTCGAGGACAACGCCAGGGTGGTCGCGCTCTATGACAGCGAAGGCAATGCGCTCGAGCGCCTGACGCCTGAGCATCCCGCCGTGGTGGTGCTGGACCGCACCCCCTTCTACGGCGAGTCCGGTGGCCAGGTCGGTGATACCGGCTACCTGAACGTCGAGGGCGGACGGTTCCTGGTCAAGGACACCCAGAAACAGGCGGGGCATCACCTGCATCAGGGGGTGTTGCTCGAAGGTGAGCTGGTGGTCGGCAGCGAGGTCACGCCCCAGGTGGACGAGAGCCTGCGTGCGGCGACGGTGCGTAACCACTCGGCGACCCACCTGCTGCACAAGGCCCTGCGTCTGGTGCTGGGCGATCATGTCCAGCAGAAGGGCTCGCTGGTGACGCCTGAGCGCCTGCGTTTCGACTTCAGCCACTTCGAGGCAATGAGCGCCGAACAGCTCAAGGAAGTGGAGCGCCTGGTCAACCAGCAGGTGCTGGCCAATGCGCCGACCCGGATCGAGAGCATGACCCTCGATGAGGCCAAGGAGAAGGGCGCCGCTGCCCTGTTCGAGGCCAAGTACGCCGACAGCGTGCGGGTGCTGACCATCGGTGCCGATGACTTCTCCATCGAGCTGTGTGGGGGTACCCACGTGGCCCGCAGTGGCGACATCGGCTGCTGTCATATCGTCGCCGAGAGCGGCATCGCCTCAGGCGTGCGACGGATCGAGGCGATCACCGGTGAGGGGGCGCTGGCCTACTTCGGCGAACAGGAGGCGCGCCTTGCGCGTGTGGCCGAGCGCCTCAAGGCCAAGCCCGAGCAGCTCGAGGAGCGCGTCGACAGCCTGGTCGAGCGTAATCGCGGCCTGGAGAAGGAGCTCGAGCGGCTCAAGGCCAAGCTCGCCAGCGCCGCCGGCAGCGACATGCTGGCAAGCGCCACAGAGGTTCAGGGCGTCAAGGTACTGGCGACGCACCTGGATGGCGTGTCGGGCAAGGAATTGCGTGGCGTGCTTGACCAGCTCAAGAACAAGCTTGGCTCCGGCATCATCGTGCTGGGGGTGGCCGACGAGGCCGCCGGCAAGGTCAGCCTGATCGCCGGGGTGACCGATGATCTGACCGCCAGGGTCAAGGCCGGGGAGCTCGTCAATCACGTCGCCGGACAGGTCGGCGGCAAGGGCGGCGGTCGTGCCGACATGGCCCAGGCCGGCGGTAGCGACGTCAATGCACTGCCGGCGGCGCTGGAGAGCGTCCCGGCCTGGGTGGACGCCAAATTGTGATCCCTCTGGGGTCGGGGGCTCGAGAGGGTCCCCGGCCCTTTTTTCTGCCCTGACAAAACTTCGCAGAGACAACAGTTTCATTCATTGAATCCAACGAGCGAGGAAGACGGCATATGGCACTATACGTACAGAAGTTCGGTGGGACGTCGGTCGGCTCGGTGGAGCGCATCAAGGCCGTGGCCGAGAAGGTCAAGGGCTTCCGCGACCAGGGCCATCAGGTCGTGGTGGTGGTCTCCGCCATGAGCGGCGAGACCAACCGCCTGATCGGGATGGCCAACGAGATCAACGACGAGCCGACCCCCCGTGAGATGGACATGCTGGTGTCCACCGGCGAGCAGGTGACCATCTCGCTGCTGGCGATGGCGCTGCACAAGCTGGACGTGCCGGCAACGTCCTACACCGGCTCTCAGGTCGGCATCATGACCGACAGCGCCCACACCAAGGCGCGTATCCAGCGCATCGAGACCGACGAGATGCGCGAAGACCTGGACGCTGGCCAGGTGGTGGTGGTCGCCGGCTTCCAGGGGGTCGATGAGGAAGGCAATATCACCACCCTGGGTCGTGGCGGCTCGGACACCACCGGTGTGGCGCTGGCGGCCGCGCTCAAGGCCGACGAGTGCCAGATCTACACCGATGTGGACGGCGTCTACACCACCGACCCGCGGGTCTGCTCCAAGGCCCAGCGCCTGGATTCGATCACCGTGGAGGAGATGCTGGAGCTTGCCAGCCTCGGCTCCAAGGTGTTGCAGATTCGCGCCGTCGAATTTGCCGGCAAGTACAATGTTCCGCTGCGCGTGCTGTCCAGTTTCGAGGACGGCCCCGGCACCCTGATCGTTGCAGACTCCGAACAAGACGAGGATTCCATGGAAGAACCGCTGATCTCAGGCATCGCCTTCACCGCCAACGAAGCCAAGCTGACCCTGCTCAACACGCCGGACGTGCCGGGCGTGGCCTCGCGCATCCTGGGCCCGATCGCCGACGCCAACATCGAGATCGACATGATCGTGCAGAACGTGGCGCCGGCCGGTGACTACACCGACTTCACCTTCACCGTAGCCAAGGGTGACTACAAGCAGACCATGCGCATCCTCGAGCAGCAGGTCATCCCCGATCTGGGCGGTGGCGAGTTGCGTGGCGACGATAATATCGCCAAGGTGTCTCTGGTAGGGGTGGGTATGCGCTCACACGCCGGGGTCGCCTCGAAGATGTTCCGCGTGCTGTCCGAGGAAAACATCAACATCCGCATGGTCTCGACCTCGGAGATCAAGATCTCCGTGGTGATCGACGAGAAGCAGATGGAATTGGCAGTACGTGCGCTGCACAAGGCATTTGGTCTCGACAAGGCCGATATCGAGAGCGAATAAGTTTCTCGGCGCGGCGCACACCTTCTACGCTTTAAGGAGTCCCCTCGCCAATTCGGCCGGGGGCTTCCCTTAAACGGCACAATCAGGTGTCATGAGTCGCTAGTGCTCGCCACCAAGAAAGAGGGCACGTCGTCCGGAAGCGTGACGGCGTAGCGACTCACGTAACAAGTCTGAGAAGGAGATCAGTCATGCTCATCCTGACACGCCGCGTCGGCGAAACCCTGATGATCGGGGACGATATCACCGTCACCGTTCTGGGGGTGAAGGGAAATCAAGTGCGTATCGGCGTGAATGCGCCCAAGGACGTTGCCGTCCACCGTGAAGAGATCTACCAGCGCATCCAGCGCGAGAAGGCTGACGATGGCGCTGCCGATGATGAGTGAAGGTGGTGGCCGAGCGGAGAACTTTTTTCGCCTCGGGCTGGACAAAGGCCTTACGTCTCGGTAGGATACGCACCGTGCCGATGAGGGAGAGGTGGCCGAGTGGCTGAAGGCGCTCCCCTGCTAAGGGAGTATGGGGTTTATAGCCTCATCGAGGGTTCGAATCCCTCCCTCTCCGCCATTTTACGATGCATGTCGTGAAGCGGCTTCATGGGTACCGATGATCAGGCATGTTGGATGCCTGGTGCATCAAGAGATTGATACGCGCCCGTAGCTCAGCTGGATAGAGTACCTGACTACGAATCAGGTGGTCGGAGGTTCGAATCCTCCCGGGCGCGCCATCTTCTCCTACGTTGCATTCCGATAGTTTCCTGGAATACGACATCGCAATGAGTTTCATTGCCTACGCGCCCGTAGCTCAGCTGGATAGAGTACCTGACTACGAATCAGGTGGTCGGAGGTTCGAATCCTCCCGGGCGCGCCAGATTCAGACCCGCTCTCTTCGGAGGGCGGGTTTTCTGTTTCCTGCCAAGTTTCCTGTCCAGTTTCGTGCTGACCGGCTGGCGATCACTGCCGGTTGCGATCGTTTAGGCGCCTGTCGAAGGATGGGCGCCTTTTTTTAGGTTCATCGCAGATTAGCGTGAAACGGGCAAGGCGCGTGAGGACAGGCAGGATAGAGAAACGGCGGTAAATCCGAGTAAGCTGATATTCGCCAAAACGTCAGCCTACGGACACCGCCGTTGCCATGG